>CADBQV010000159.1 GCA_902796895.1 uncultured Erysipelotrichaceae bacterium
ACACCAAATATATTTCCGCTATCTAACCATAATTTAGCTTTATTTAATATAATATCATTTAATAATTCATCACTTATTTTTAAGCCATTAAAATCTATCCATACTAAATATGTTCCTTCTGGTTCTATAACTTTTACATTCTTAAATTTTTTATTAATATAATCCTTTAAAAATATTAAATTATCATTTAAATATTTTAATAATTCTTTATGCCAATTATCTCCATATTTATATGCTGCCTCACAAGATACAATACCCATTATATTTGCTTGTGAATAACCAAAGCTTGATATTTTTTGTCTAACCTTTCTTCTTAATGAATCATTTTTAATATAGACATTTGCTAACTGTAATCCTGCTAAATTAAATGTTTTAGATGGAGATGTAAGAATAATTGAATGACTAAATTCTTTATCAATACTTGCATAAGATATAAATTTATTTCCTGGATAGATAAAATCAGCATGTATTTCATCTGATATGACAAGTACATTATATTTTTTAGTTATCTCATCTATTTTTAATAATTCCTCTTTCTTCCATACTCTTCCAACTGGATTATGAGGACTACATAAAATGTATAATTTAACATTATTTTCTTTTATTTTTTGTTCAAAATCTAAAAAATCTATTTCATATTTTCCATTATTATTAATTAACTGTGATATTATTAATTTTCTATTATTATCCTTAATTGATTCAGAAAAAGGATAATATACTGGTTGATTAATAATAATTGAATCTGATTCTTTTGTTAAGGCATTAATAATTGCGCATATTGCAAATACAACACCAGGCGTTAATAAAAACTTATTATCATCTGGGCGCCACCCATGATGCTTATATAACCAATTTTTTAATTCTATAAAATAAGAATCAAGGGGTTCGGAATAGCCAAATATACCATGTTTTGATTTTTCAATTAGTGCATCAATTACCTCAGGTGCAGTTTTAAAATCCATATCTGCAACCCATAAAGGTAACACATCTTCTGGTTTACCTCTTCTTTTTTTATAATCATATTTTAAAGAATTAGTATTATATCTATTAATTACCTCATCAAAATCATATTTTGGCATATATCCTCCTATCCAATGGCTTGTTTTAAATCTAAGATCAAGTCATTAACATTTTCTATTCCAACAGATATTCTTAAAAATCTTTCGTTAATTCCTCTTTTTTCCCTATCTTCTTTTTTAACATCAGCATGTGTTTGTAGCATTGGATATGTTATTAGTGAATCAACACCACCAAGTGATTCTGCATACTGAAATATTTTTACATCCTTTAATATTTTTTTAGCTAGTGATTCTGATTCAACTTCAATAGATATCATGCCACCAAAGCCTTTTGATTGTTTTTTATTTATTTCATATCCTTTAAAATCATTAAGGCCTACATAATATACCTTTTTAATTTTAGGATTTTCTTTTAACCAAGATGCTATTTTTATAGCATTTTCATTTATTCTATCCATTCTAATAGGTAATGTTTTAATTCCTCTTTCAATTAAAAATGAATCAAATGGAGATAACTGTCCACCTATTGTTTTTGAATAAAATAATACTTTATCAGCTAATTCTTTATTTTTAGCAACTACAAATCCTGATAATGTATCATTATGACCACCTAAATATTTAGTACCGGAATGTATTACTATATCAGCACCTAAATTAAGTGGCTTTTGATAATATGGTGTTAAAAATGTATTATCAACAAATAATAACAAATTATTTTCATGAGCTATTTTAGCTATTTCTTTTATATCAGTTACCTGCATTAAAGGATTTGATGGTGTTTCTATATAAATTAATTTAGTATTGCTTCTAATTTTACTTTTTACAAGTTCTAAATTTGATGTATCAACAAAATCAAATTCTATTTGTCTATCTTTTGATACATTATTAAATAATCTTAAGGCACCACCATATAAGTCATCTGTAGCAATTACATGACTATTTTTTTCAATTAATAGCATAGCTACTGTAATAGCCGTCATGCCTGATGAAAAGGCATATGCATCATATCCTTCCTCAAGCTTTCTAACTGTATTTTCTAAATGTCTTCTTGTAGGATTAGATAATCTAGAATAGCTATATAAGCTTACTTCATCAACTCCCTTATGGACGAATGTTGCAGATTGGCAAATAGCCTGATTTAATGTTCCCCATTCATCCTTTATATTTAAATCTGCGTGTAAGCATAGTGTTTCAAATTCCATCTTCTAATCCTCCAAAAGCTATTTATAGCTTCTTTTATCTCTATCGTGCTTAGTTAACCAATCATCTAAATTAGGTCCTAAAGGTAATATCTTATAAGGATTTTCAACACAGCATAAATGATAATGCTTTTTTATCGCATCAAAATTTGTTGTGTTTCCAAAGCCATCTGTTTGATATAAATCTCTAGCGTAAGCCCATAGATTTTTATATTCCTTTAATGATTTTAAATTAACCTTAAATGCGTTATAGTAGGCGATATCAAATCTTGCAAGAGTAACATATAATCTAATATCAGCTTCAGTTATTTTATCGCCAAATAAATATCTTGAATGATCTAATCTTTCTTCTAATTCATCTAACTTTTTAAATACATTAATAACTGCATCATTATATGCCTCTTGGCTTCTTGCAAATCCTGCTTTATATACACCGTTGTTTAATTTATCAAATAAATCATCATTAAATTCATCAATTTCTTTTCTTAAATTTATTGGATATAAATCAGGTGCGCCTTTTTTATGAAATTTAGTCCATTTAGTTTCTAAATATCTTGTTAGATTAAAATAATCATTATTAACTACCTTTTTAGTTTTTAAATCAACTACACAAGGTACTGTAGGTCTTCCTTTATAATCTTTATCTGTAGCTAAATATATTTCGCTTAATTTATGAATTTTAAGTACTGGATCTAATTCGCCTTCATCTAGTGTAAATGCCCAATCACTTGTTGGCGTATTAGGTCTTACTGGATCAAGTGTTCCTACACTTATTACATCCTCTAAGCCTAAAAGCTTTCTTACAATTATGCTTCTGTGTGCCCAAGGACAAACAGGAGCCCAAATTAAACGATATCTATTAGCTTCAACAGGCAATTCGCCTTCTTCATCACCAAATGGTGTTGTAAATCTATTCTTTTGTCTTTCAAATTTACCATTTATACCATGTTCATTTGAATTTTGTAATGATTCAACATAATTTGTTGTCTTATTTTTATTTCTATTAGCAAGCAAGCACGCAACAACTTCTGCCATACTTTCTCCTCCTAAATATCAAATAATCCTTCTGTAGAAAGATAATGATCTCCTCCATCAGGAAATATTATTACAATATTTTTTCCTTTATTTTCTTCTCTTTTTGCAACCTCGATGGCACCTGCAAGTGCAGCACCTGCTGATATACCTATTAATATTCCTTCAACCTTTGGAAGTAGCTTTGTATATTTATATGCATCCTCATCACTTATATCTAAGACTTCATTAAATAAGCTTACATCAGTTGTAGGAGGTGTAGCTCCACCGCCGATACCTTGGATTTTATGTAATCCTGGTTCACCTCCATTTAAAATGGCACTTCCTTTAGGTTCTACTGCAATAATAGGTAAATCTTTTATTCTTTCTCTTAAATAATGACCTACACCAGATATAGTTCCCCCAGTACCTGTTGCGGCAAGGAAAATGTCAATTTTTCCATCCATATCCTCATATATTTCAGGTCCAGTAGTTTTATAATGCGCTCCTGGATTGTTGGGGTTTTGTCCTTGTTGTGGTGAATAAGCATTTTCTATACTATCTAATAATTCTTTAGCTTTAGCGCCACTTCCTGCCATATTCAATTCTTTTTTTGATAAATAGACCTCAGCACCATATGCCTTTAATAATTGAATTCTTTCTTTACTCATATTTTCTGGCATACAAATTTTAGCTTTATATCCTTTAGCTGCAGCAACCATCGCAAGACCAATTCCGGTATTTCCACTTGTGCCCTCAACTATAGTAGCACCTTCTTTAATAAGTCCTTCCTTTTCAGCTTCAAGAATCATATTATATGCTGGTCTATCTTTAACTGAACCAGCTGGATTTAAATATTCTAATTTAGCAAAAATATGTGCTTTTAAATTTAATTCTTTTTCTAATCTATTCAATTTAACAATTGGAGTATGTCCAATTAATTCAAGTACGCTATTATAATAATGTCCCATATTATACCTTCCATTTAACTACTGTTTTTTCAATTTTATTAACTATAATATCAATTATTGTTGTAATAAATCCTATTGTTACAATACCTGCTAAAACTCTTCTATAATCGGCATATGCTTTATATGTTTCTGTATAAAAGCCTATACCACCATTTATACCAATCATTTCTGCAGCAACTAAGCACATGAATGCGCCTCTTAATGATTTAGATACAGATGTGATAATACCAGGAAGTGAATATGGTAATATAACCTTATAAAGCATTCCTATATTAGATACACCCATAACCTTTGCTGCATCTATTATTTTTTTATCTATTTGAGCAACCCTTGATGTCATTCCTAAAAATACTGGCCAAAATACTGCTAAAAAGATAATAGCAATTGCTGCTTCCTTAAATGGAAACCACATAATTAGCCATGCAGTCATTAGCATTGGTGGAATTAAAGTTATCGCATTTGATATCGGTATAAATACTTCTCTTAATCTTTCAAACCAACCGACAATTAAACCTAAAATAGTACCAAAAACAATTGCTAATAAGAAACCAAAGAATAATAATTGAAGTGAATCAAATACCATTTCTCTAATGTATGTATTATCTGTTTTATAAACATAAAATAATCCTTCTGGAGATGGTATTAATAAATCATTTTGAACCCAACCAAGCTTATATGATAATTCCCAAAACATGAAAAATAAATATATGACTATAATTAAATCTGACGATGATTTTTTATTTGTTAAATATAATCTTAATAAATATAAAATGAATGCAATAATTAATAATACGACATAAGGAGTTGCCTCATATAATGTTGTATGATTTGTTAAATATCCTAAATTATAAGCAAGAATAATATTAGATATTAATAAAATAGTAGCTATTATTAATCCTAATAAATGCTTTTTCAAATTAGATATTTTAAAAAATTCTTTATTTTTTATAATGAATTGGTGCCATCCTTTTTTAATAGCATATTTAGATGTATCTATTATTTGCATTATAATGACACCTCCATATCTATTGAATTTTCTATATTTTCATAAAATAATGATATTAATTTTTTATGAAGAATTTCATAATCTGATCTACCTACTAATTCTTCTCTTATTCTTGGATATGATAAATTAACATCTAATATAGATTTAATATGCTTTGGTTCCATAACAACTATTTTATCTGCAAGTAATATTGCCTCATCTATATCATGAGTGATAAATACTACAGTTTTTTTATGCTCCTTAGATAATTTAGATACTAATTCTTGTAATTCTAAACGTAATCTAGGATCAATAGCTGAAAATGGTTCATCTAATAATAATATATCTGCCTCTAATGCTAGGGCACGTGCTATTGCGACTCTTTGTTGCATACCACCTGATAATTC
>CADBQV010000160.1 GCA_902796895.1 uncultured Erysipelotrichaceae bacterium
ATATGACTTAAAGCCTGAAATGAGTGCTTATGAAGTATGTGATAAAGTACTTGCTGCAATTAAAACTTCTAAATATGATATGATTATTCTAAATTTTGCTAACTGTGATATGGTTGGTCATACTGGTGTAATCCCTGCAGCAGTAAAAGCAGTAGAAACAGTTGATGAATGTGTTGGCAAAATTGTTGATTTATTAAATGAAGTTGGTGGTGTTGCTATTATAACTGCCGATCATGGTAATGCTGAAAAATTAGCAGATGAGGATGGTAAACCATTTACAGCTCATACTACTAATCCAGTACCAGTAGTTATTACTGATAAAAATATTAAAATTAGAAAAGGTATTTTATCAGATTTAGCTCCAACAATTCTAGAATTATTAGATATTGAAAAGCCAGAAGAAATGACTTCTTCATCAATAATTGTAAAATAATATTTATATTTAAATTGTGAACACCTCATGTGTTCACTTTTTATTAACTAAACGTTTAAAAAGATAATTGAAAATCTTTTGAAAATATGTTATTATAATGAAAAGGCTTTCAATTATTTTTTTTATTTAAAGAGGTATAAATATGTATAGAGCTTCCGATTTAAAAAAATATGAATATTTTAAAAATATCGATTACAATTTTGTCTTAGATTCCCTAACAGGTACTATCGCAAGAACTTATATTTTAGATTTTGCGAAGGATTTAATCAAGAAAAATGAAGAATTTACAATGGCAATTTTTGATATTGATAATTTCAAAATGATAAATGATACATATGGACATAAATGTGGAGATGTATGCCTTGAGGAAGTAGGAAATAATTTAGTATCATATATAAATGATGATGGCCTTGTCGGACGCTTTGGTGGCGATGAATTTATAATCATATTATTTGGTAAAAGAAATTATGATGAAGTAAGAGCTTATTTATTTGATTTATTTAATGGTGAACAAGTAATAAAAAGAAATTATTATTATGGAGATAAAGAAATATTTATTACAGCTACTGTAGGATGTGCATCATATCCTAAGGATGCTAGAAATTATGATGAATTATTCTTAACTATAGATAAAACATTATATCGTGGTAAAACAAAAGGTAGAAATTGTTTTATTATATATGTAGAAGAAAAACATAAAAATATTAATGTATATAATAAAGATTCATCTAGATTATCATATATCTTTGGTGGCATAAGAAATATCTATATTGAAAATTTTAAAAAATCTTCAGATGTAATTATTAAAAAAATAATTGAATATTGTGCTAAAGAATTAGGCTTATGTGAAATAGCTTTTATTAAAAATGATAGAACTGTTATTTCAACTAACCCCAATTCAAAACATGAAATAAAAGATGAATGTATTGATTTACTTGATTCATTTATAATTGAAGATGAAGAAGTATATATTCCATCAGATGTTTGTTTATTAAGAAATAGAGTTCCTCAGGTATCTAAATTCTTAGATGAAAAAAGAATAATAACATTTGCTGAATCAAGAATTAAATATAATAAAAAAATATATGGCTTTACATTGTTTTTTGAAAATCAAATCGAACGTATTTGGCAAGATAGTCATAAATCACTTTTAATGTATTTAGATAATTTATTTTATATAATTTTAAAGACTAAAAAATCATAAAATCTGTAAAAATTAATTACAGATTTTATTTTTTTATTACATTTTTTAATAAATATTAAAAAAAATAAAATATATTAATATTAAATTGTTTACAATTGTTTAAAAAATTAGTATAATAATTTGTAAATTGAAAGAGGAATAGAGTATGAAGGTTAGAGATGAATTCAGTAAAAATATGGTAGCTAAACAAGAACTACCAACACCAGAAGAGGTAAGAAAATTATATCCTTTTAATGATCGTCTAAAAGAAATAAAGGATAGAAATGATAAAGAAATAAGAGATGTTTTTACTGGAAAAAGTGATAAATTTATTTTAATTATCGGTCCATGTAGTGCTGATAGAGAAGATGCAGTTATTGAATATGTTAAGAGATTAAGAGATATTCAAGAAAAGGTTAAAGATGTTATTTTAATCATTCCAAGAGTATATACAGGAAAGCCAAGAACAACAGGTGCTGGATATAAAGGTATGTTACATCAACCAGATCCTAATGGTCAACCAGATATGCTAAAGGGTATTGTTGCTATTAGAAAATTACAAATGAGAGTAATTGAAGAAACAGGCTTTTCATCTGCAGATGAAATGTTATATCCTGAAAATTATGCATATGTATCTGATTTATTATCATATATAGCTGTAGGTGCTAGATCAGTTGAGGATCAACAACATAGACTTGTTGCTTCTGCAATGGATGTTGCAGTTGGTATGAAAAACCCAACCAGTGGTGATTTAGCAGTATTAATGAATTCAATTTATGCTGCTCAAGGAAGCCATACATTTATATATAGAGGATGGGAAGTAGATACACTTGGTAATGATTTAGCTCACGTAGTATTAAGAGGCTATGTTGATAAGGGTGGCTTAAATCATCCAAATTACCATTATGAGGATTTAGAAAGAATTTCTAATTTATATAAAGAAAAGAATTATAAAAATCCTGCATGTATCATCGATTGTAATCACTCAAATTCTGGCAAGAACTTTATTGAACAAATAAGAATTGCTAAAGAAGTATTACATTCTACACGCCATAATAAAGATATATATAATCTAGTTAAAGGCTTAATGATTGAATCATATCTTGTTGATGGTGCTCAAAAAGTTGATGGTGGTGTATATGGTAAATCAATTACAGATCCATGCTTAGGTTGGGAAAAGACAGAAAAGCTTATTTTAGATATCGCTGAATTAAGAAGGGGAAATATATCTTAATAAAACATAAGACATTTTAGATTTACTAAAATGCCTTTTTTATGAAAAAAGAAAGAGTGATATTGTGGAAAAATTAATTAAACAAGAATTTGTTGGAGAAAGAGCTTTATATAATAAACATAATTTAATGATCGAAGAATCTTTATTTCATGATGGTGAATCACCACTTAAAGAATGCAGCAACATTGAAGTAAAAAATTCTACATTTTCATGGAAATATCCTATGTGGTATTCAAAGGATATTAAAGTATTAAATTCAGTACTTGATATTAACGCTAGAAGTGGTATTTGGTATACATCTAATATAAGTATTACAGATTCTATAATTGACGCACCAAAAACATTTAGAAGAAGTGAAAATATTACAGTATTAAATTCTAATTTTAATAATGCACAAGAAACATTATGGACATGTAAAAATGTTAAAATAACTAATTCTTATGCTAAAGGTGATTATTTCTTAATGAATTCAAGTGATATTGAATTAAATAATTTTAAAATTGATGGTAATTATATCTTTGATGGTGCTAAAAATATTGTAGTTAAAGATTCATATTTAAATTCAAAAGATTCTTTTTGGAATACAAAAAATGTAAAAGTATATAATACAACTATTATTGGTGAATATATTGGTTGGAATAGTGAAAATATGTATTTTGAAAATTGTACAATTGATTCTATTCAAGCATTTTG
>CADBQV010000161.1 GCA_902796895.1 uncultured Erysipelotrichaceae bacterium
AATAACACCAGGTACATTACAGTTTCTCTTATTCTTTAATTTACGATCATTTTGTGCTTCACAAACTAATTCTTTGCAAGATTCATCTTTTTCAATAACTTTTAAAGTTAAAAGACCATCTTCGATTAAAATCTTTCCACCAACATGGATATCATCATATAAACCTGGATAAGAAATAGCTACCTTTTGAGCATCTCCTAAATATGAATAATCCATTGTAATACGGATAATATCACCAGTATGAATCATAACTGGTTCATCATTTTTTAAATAACCTGTTCTAATTTCTGGTCCCTTAGTATCTAGAGCCATACCAACGTTCCAGCCTTTTTCTTCATTTAAAGCTCTAACGTTTCTAATACGGAAGCCTTGTTCATCATGATCACCATGAGATAAGTTCATTCTCATAACGTTCATTCCAGCTGTTCCGATTAATTTTTCCAAACAATCTTTTTGCTCTGAAGCAGGTCCGATTGTACATACAAGTTTTGTCTTTTTCATTTTTTGTTCTCCTTATTTAATTATGATATTTTCTTAACTAATTGATTTAACTCTTCGCTAGGCTCATTTTTCATAGTTAAAGCCTCTTCAATAGGTGTATATTTTAACTTGTTGTCAACAACACCAACTGCAACTCCTGTAATATTTTCATGCAATAGGTCTATTGCATATTTTCCTAACCTTGCGGCAAGTAATCTATCTTCAGGAGTAGGATTACCTCCACGTTGGATATAACCTAAAATAGTAGCTCTACATTCATAACCTGAATATTCTTCTACTTCCTTTGCTAGTTGATGTACATCAGTTAAATTTTCTGATATAACAACAATTGCATGACGTCTACCGTTAAGTCTATTTTCCTTTAGGTCTTTAAGAAGCTTTTCTTTGTCTAAGCCTGTTTCATTTGTGATGATATATTCAGCACCACAACAAATTCCTGAATATAATGCTAAGTCACCACAGTGTCTTCCCATTACTTCAATTATTGAACAACGTTGGTGTGATGATGAAGTATCTCTTAATTTATCTATCGCATCACAAGCAGTATTTAGTGCTGTTGAAAATCCAATAGTTACATCAGTAGATGCAATATCATTATCGATTGTACCAGGAATACCAATTGTTTTAATACCCATTTCATGTAATCTTAAAGCACCGGTATATGTACCATCACCACCAATACAAACTAAAGCTTCGATGTCATATCTTTTTAATTGATCAACAGCTAGCTTTCTTACTTGCTCATATTGGAATTCAGGTAATCTTGCTGTACCTAATATTGTTCCACCTTTAGACAATATTTCTGATACATCCTTCCTAGTGAATTCAACTAATTTTCCTTCTACTAATCCTCTATAGCCATCATATATACCAAATATTTGATCGCCAGATGCTATTGCGGCACGAACAACGGCACGAATGCAAGCATTCATTCCAGGAGCGTCGCCACCAGATGTTAGGACACCAATTCTCATAAATAATCACTCCTAAACAAAATTCACTCCGTATAACATTATAACACAAATTCAATTGCCTTCAAGATATTTTTTAATTTTAAATTATTTATAATTTATAAGAATAAAAAGGACTGGTTTAAACCAATCCTATCTATCATTAATAAAATTAAATATTATTTATTTTTTTGTAAAAATTCATTTGCGCTATGGGCAGCTACATTTCCTTCTCCTACTGCTTTAGCATATTGATATGGTCTTCCTGTACAATCACCACAAGCAAAGACACCTTTTAAATTAGTTTCGCATTTTCTATTAATTACAATATGACCATCTAAAGCTTCTAAGCCTGGTACTAATATTGCAGGTGAAATAGCTGGCTTTAATACAAAGATACCATCAGATATAATTTCTCTATCCTTTAAAATAGTTTTAATCTTTTTATTTTCTTTTTGGATTTCCTTTGGCATATCAAATGATACATTAACATTATCTAAATTAATATCTACATCCTTATATAATGCTAAATATTCTACATTTTTAGCAAGTGATGCTAAATATTTTACTTCATCTTCAAATTCTTTTGATGTTGAAAATACTGTTATATCCTTATTTTTATATAAGAAACCATCACATGTTGCACAGTATGATACACCCATACCAAGTAATTCTACTTCACCTTTAATTGGCTTAACAGATTCTACACCTAAAGCTAGGATAATGGTTTTAGCCTCATATGTATCAGAACCACACAAAACTGCATAATTTTGTGTCATATCATATACGCCTGTAACTTGCTTATCAAGAATTTCAATATTCATATCCTTAATTTGATTTAAAAAGGCATTTTTTAAATCTTTTCCAGATACGCTTGATAATCCAGGATAATTTCTAATCATTTCTGCGGCAGATATTTTATAAGATAAATCTTTAGATCCTATCCACAAAAAGTTTTTATTTAATTGCTTTAATGTAAGTGCTGCTGAAATACCTGCAGCTCCTGTTCCAATTATTATAGTATCATACATATAAAATACCTCCTGATTGTTATCATTATATTATAATATTTATTATTTTAAAAGTTTTTCTACAGCTTTTTTTACATCCTTCATATCTTTTACTGGTTCAAATCTATCAACTACATTACCTAGAGAATCAACTAAGAACTTAGTGAAATTCCATCTAATTTCATTTCCTGTAGCCTTGCTGAATTTATTTAACATTGCCATCTTTAAGCCTTTGCCTTTATATTCTTGGCTATTCTCTAAGTATTTAAAGATTTCACATTTGTTATCTCCATTTACTTCTACCTTTTTAAATCTTTTAAAAGTAGTATCATATTTCATTTTACAGAATTGATTAATTTCTTGATCTGATTCCTTTGCTTGTTCTGCAAATTGATTACAAGGGAAATCTAAGATTTCAAATCCTCTATCCTTAAATTCTTTATACATTGCCTCTAATGCTTCATATTGAGGTGTGAAACCACAACCTGTTGCAGTATTAACTACTAATAATACCTTTCCTTCATATTCGTGTAAGTTTTGTACACTTCCATCTTGATTTAATACTTCGATATCATAAAATTTATTATTCATATTTATTTCCTCCTACTTTACTAAATCCTTTAATTTTAATTCACTTACGAATCCAACATTTTTATTTTTTAAGCTACCATCTTCAAAGATTAATAATGTTGGGATTGCTTCAACATCAAATTTAGATGCGATATCCTCATTATCATCTACATTTACCTTTAATACTCTTACATCACTTAATTCTTCAGATACCTTATCTACAATTGGTGATAACATTTTACAAGGACCACACCAAGGAGCCCATAGGTCTACTAATACCTTCTTATTATTATTTACTTCTAATTCTAATTCTTTTATACCGTTTATTTCTTTTACCATTTTACTTACTTCCTTTTAAATTAAATTGTATGCAATTTGTTTATTGCAATTACATTGTATACAATTTATTTTTGTTTGTCAACACCTTTTTTGTATTTTTTAAAAATATTAAAATTTGCATGATTTACAAATTAATATTTGTGCTATATAATAAAGCTGTCGAGAGACAAAGAGCCGAATACAAAAAAGAGAAAAGGGGATGCCGCCAGCATCCCCTTTTCGCATTTTCAGATACAAACGAGCCGAATAGTATTATATATTCTAGACTATATAATACCTCGTAAAGATTCGGGCCCGTATTAGCTATTACTAGTTATGCTTATTTAACATAATTATTATAACAAGTATAATAACTAGAATAACTAAATATTCCATGTCTAACCTCCACTTACACAGCCGTCATACCTGACTTTTGTGAAAGTCTCATTTGATCCTCCTATGCAGCACTTTTGTGCCAATTAAAATAATATAATAATTATTTTTTATTTGCAAATAAGCAAAAATTAATAAATATATTTTTGGATATAATTATATAAAATTAGAT
>CADBQV010000162.1 GCA_902796895.1 uncultured Erysipelotrichaceae bacterium
GAATTAAGATTAGAATTAATTAAAATTAATACATTACCATCTAAAGGTAAAATAATATTAATAGATGAAGAATAAAAGCTACCAATTTTGGTAGCTTTTATAAATTAATTTTTGTTTGTATTTCATCTAAATCTAATTCATGACTTTTAAATTCTATTTTTAAATCATCATTATCATATCTTGGTAATATATGAACATGAAAATGCATAACAGTTTGTCCTGCAGCTTCATTACAGTTATTTAATATATTAAATCCTTTAACTGGTAAATTTCTTCCTATTTTATTAGTTACTAATTTAACAGCCTTCATAACATTTAAATAATCTATATCATCAATTGATAAGATATTTTCATAATGCTTTTTAGGAATAATTAAGCTATGACCTACTGTTGCTTGGCTTATATCTAATATACCAATAACATTTTCATCCTCATAAATTTTTTTAGATGGAATCTCACCATTTACAATTTTACAAAATACGCACATTTTAAACACTTCCTTTAAATTAATTAAATAATAAATTAAATAAAAAGTAAATACTTTGAATTTTAAAAAAAAATAAATTGAAAAAAAATGTTAAAGATATATAATATATTTAAAGCGATGAGAAGAAGAAAGCTTAAATGATTATATAGAGAGTCTATGTTTGGTGGAAATAGATTATAGTTTAAGTGGACAACATCTTCAAGCGGTAGAAGAATTGAGTAGAACTACCCGTATATCTGCGTTAAGGATGAATTGAGTGCTATACATTATTGTATAGAATTAAGGTGGTACCGCGATAATTCGTCCTTAAAGTTTATCTTTAAGGATTTTTTTATTTATATTGGAGGTAAAAAATGAAAAAGCTAATGATACCACTTACTTTATCAACATACGCTATAGCTGCATTTTTAATACTTTCAGTATATATAGATAAGAGATGGCCATTATATTCATGGTTAATAGCAGCTATAGTTTGCTTTTTACTTAGTTTAATTAATATAATTTATGCCATATTCAAAAGAAAAGAAGATGGTATATACAGGGATTCATTAATATTTAAATTGATATTAATACCATTTTTTATATTTAATTTTATCCTTACAATATTAATTATATCAACATCAGTTTTTTCTATATTTACCGCATTTTTCTTTGCATCATTACCGCTTATATTAGTGGGTGCATTAACAGTTTTATATGCTTATTTGTTGTTACTATCAACATCAATATATTCAGTAAAAGTAAAGCTGAGAAATATTTATAAAAGTAAAAATCCAATTAAAGATATAATTCTTGTAGTATTTCATTTTATATTTATATTAGATGTAATAGCTGCAATTATATTTTATAAAGATTATAAAAAAAGATTATCTATGGAAAATAATAAAGGAGATTTAGATTATGAAAAGAGACAAGATTAGAAAGATTTTCGAAGAAAAAATAGCTAAAGAAGTTACAATTTATGGTTGGGTTAGAACAAATAGAAGCCAATCACAATTTGGATTTTTAAATATAAATGATGGTTCAACTATATTAAACCTACAAGTTGTATATGAACCACAATTTATTTCAAACTTTGAAGAAGTATCAAAATATAGAGTTGGTATGTCTGTAATGGTTAGAGGAGATATTGTTTTAACACCAGATGCAAAACAACCACTTGAAATGAAAGCTAAAGAAATAAAAATGCTTGGTGATTGTCCTGAGGATTATCCAATTCAACCAAAGCGTCATACACTTGAATTCTTAAGAGAAAATGCTCACTTACGTGCAAGAACAAATATGTTTAATGCCGTATTTAGAATAAGAAGTGTAGCTGCAATGGCAGTTCATTCATATTTCCAACAAAATGGTTATTTATATGTTCATACACCACTTATTACTTGTGCCGATTGTGAAGGCTCTGATCAAATGTTTAAGATAACAACACTTGATATGAATAACTTAGAAAAAACAGAAGATGGAAAAGTAGATTTTTCTAAGGATTTATTTGCTAAACAAGCATTTATTACAGGTTCAGGTCAGCTTCAAGGTGAAACATTCGCTATGGCTTTTAGTGATATTTATACATTTGGTCCTACATTTAGAACTGAAAACTCAAATACTAAAACACACGCAAATGAATTCTGGATGATTGAACCTGAAATGGCATTTTGTGATTTAAATGGTTTAATGGACATTGAAGAGGAAATGCTAAAATATGTTGTAAAATATGTCTTAGATAATGCTAAAGAAGAGATTGATTTCTGTAATCAATTTATTGAAAAAGGCTTAAGAGATAGACTTGAAAAGCTATTAGTATCTAAATTTACAAGAATAAGCCATCATGATGTTGTTGATTTATTATTAAAACAAAAAACAAAATGGGAATTCATGCCATCATATGAAGATGATATAGCTAAAGAACATGAAAAATTCTTAACAGAACATTTCAATGGTCCTGTATTTGTTACTGACTGGCCAAAGGATATTAAGGCATGGTATATGAAGGTAAACCCAGATAACAAGACAGTAGCTGCAGTAGATTTATTAGTACCAGGCTCTGGTGAATTAATGGGTGGAAGCCAAAGAGAAGAAAATTTAGATGTATTATTAAATAGAATGAAGGAATTAAATGTTGATCCAAAGCCAATTGAATGGTATTTAGATACAAGAAGATATGGTGGAAATATCCATTCAGGATTTGGTATGGGATTTGAAAGATTAATTATGTATTTAACAGGAGTTGAAAACATAAGAGATGTAATCCCTTATCCTAGAACTCCTAAAAATTGTGAATATTAGAATTTATATTTATTATTCAGGGAAAATATGAAAAAATTATCTAAAGAAACAAAAAGATTAACAAAAATAAAAAATCAAATAAAAAAAATAGAAGCAAAGGCTAAAGAAAGAAAAATCTATAGTAAAATAGATGAATTACCTAGAGGTCATGCAAGTAATACTATAACTGATGGAGTTATATTACTTCAAGGTGGTGCCTTTAGAGGAGTATATACATCTGGTGTATTAGATTATTTAATGCTAAATGATATTAATTTTAAAACTGTAATAGGTGTATCTGCAGGGGCACTAAACGGTATGAATTATGTATCAGGCGATATCGGAAGATCAGCATTAATAAATTTAGAACATCGTCATGATCCATCATGGATTGGATATAAAGCATTAAGATGTAAAGAAAATAATGGATTTATTGGCTTTTCTTATGTATTTAAGGATTTTAATAGAGAATATCCATTTTCTATTGATAAATTTTTTGATGGTAAAAGAGAATTATTAGTTTCAGCAACAAGCCTAAAGGATGGTAAAAACTATTATTTCAAAAACGAATCAAAAACAATATATCACGCAGTTATGGCATCTGCCTCTATGCCATATATTTCTAAGCCTGTTTTTATTGATAAAATACCTTATTTAGATGGTGGATGTTATGATTCACTTCCTATTGATTATGTTTTAGATAATTATAAAGATAAAAAAATAGTAGTAGTATTAACAAGACCACTAAGCTTTAGATTGTTACTTAAAGATAATAAAAGATTAGATGCTATAAATAATAGAATTTATAGAAGATACCCTGAATTTGTTAAAGCACTTAAAAATATGGATCCTAAATTTAATGAATCATTTAATACTGTTGAAAGACTTTTTAATGAAGGTAAAATATTTGTTATAGCACCATCAGAAAATGTGACAGTAACAAGACTTGAAAGAGATGTTGAAAAATTGGGTGATTTATATCAATTAGGATACAATGATATGAAAAATAATTTAGATAAATTAAAAGAATATTTGAATAAATAATATTATAAAATGGGATAAAATTTTATCCCATTTTTGTTCTTTTATTTATTTAAAATAATTAATAAATTTGATATACTAAAAAAAGGGGGAATAAAAATGACAATTAATGAAAGAAAAAGCTTACCTATATGGAAAAAAATATTAACAATTTTATTTTCTATAATCATTTTTGCTATCCAACTTGGCTTTATTATTTCGTTTTTCATTTTATATTCTAATTTCAATAAAGAATTATATCATGGAATAATTGGTACACTTTATTCTATTTTTGAAATTTTAGGAGTAGTTGTATGCTTATTCATTATTTATAAGCCAATATCTACTAATTATAAATTAGTTTGGTGCTTTTTGATTTTACTTTTCCCACTTCCTTTTTCAACAATCTATTTTTTAAATAATAGATCTAGAAAAATGCCAAAGAAGAAGAAAAAGAAAATTAATAAATTCTTTAAAAAGACAAGAAAAGAAATTAAAAATGATGTATTAATATTAGATGATAAAGCAAGAGGACTTGTACACGTATTACAATATTCTACATACGCACCAGCATTTGACGATACTAAATTTATTTTCTTTAATGATGCTAGATTAAAGCATATAGATATGTTAAGTGAAATTAAAAAAGCTAAACAATATGTCTTACTTGAATATTTTATTATAGCTGATGGTAAATTAATGAATGATTTATTTGAAGTATTAAATCAAATAGGAAAAAATGGAGTTAAAATATTTATCTTATATGATGATGTAGGATCAAAATCTATTATGGCTAAAAA
>CADBQV010000163.1 GCA_902796895.1 uncultured Erysipelotrichaceae bacterium
AGAAATGTTGTTTTAGCTAAAGAAATTGTTTTATCTATAGCTAGATATTCTTTATTTAGAAAAAATATTTTATTCGTTAAATTATTAAAAGAATTAAAAAATGCAATGAGAAACGGTATAGATTTATCTAATCCAGATGTATTAGATGACTTATTTGCTAAAGTTGCATTTAGAGTAGAATATAGAAGTGAAGATGAACAAATGTGGAGAGGATATTGTAAGCTTGATTTAGCTAAATTTAAGCTAAATTCTGACTGGCAACAAATTAGAGGTGCTAGAGTTGCTACAGTATTCCAAGACCCAATGACTTCACTTAACCCTATTATTACAATTGGTAAGCAAATCACAGATTGTATTTTAAAGCATCAGGATTTAACATATGCTGAAGCTAAAGAAAAAGCTAAAAAGCTTATGACTTTAGTAGGTATTCCTAATGCTGAAAAGAGATTTGATGATTATCCTTTCCAATATTCAGGTGGTATGAGACAAAGAATAGTTATCGCTATTGCTTTATCTTGTGAACCTAAGATTTTAATTTGTGATGAACCTACAACAGCACTTGATGTTACAATTCAAGCACAAATTATTAGATTAATTAAAGATTTACAAAAGCAACTTGGCTTTACAATCGTATTTATTACACACGATTTAGGTGTAGTTGCTAATGTTGCTGATAGAGTTGCAGTATTATATGCAGGTCAAATAGTTGAAGTTGGTGAGGTTGAAGAAGTATTCTATGACCCACGTCATCCTTATACTTGGTCACTTTTATCATCACTTCCACAATTATCTGTTCGTGGTGAGGAATTATTCTCTATAACAGGTACTCCACCATCACTATATAACAAAATTATTGGTGACCCTTTTGCTCCAAGAAATCCATATAGAATGGCAATTGATTATGTAAAAGAACCACCAATGTTTAAAATTACTGAAACTCATTATGCTAAAACATGGTTATTAGACCCTAGAGCTCCTAAGGTTGAAAAACCAAAGATTATTCAAAACTTACATGAAAAATTATCTAATACAGTTTATACAAAGGAAAGTGAGGCTTAATTTATGGAAGAAAATAAAATTGATGATGTAAATGAAGCCTTAAATTCTAATGAAGAAAAAGAAGTATTAGAAAATACAAATGAAACATCTTTAGATTCTAAAGAAGAAATTAAAGATGATGAGACAAATATTAAAGTTGAAGAGCAAAAAGAAGAATCTAATGAAGATACTGAATCAGTAAAAGAAAATACTGATGCAGTAAAAGAAGATGAATCTAAGGTGACTGAAGAAAATAAAAGAGAAGTTATTGTATCACTTAAAAATGTAGATATTACATTTGGTAAATTTAAAGCAGTTAAAAATGCTACATTTGATATTTATAAAGGTGAAACATTCTCTTTAGTTGGAGAATCAGGCTCTGGTAAAACTACAATTGGTAGAGCTATTATTAGAATTAATCCTATTTCAAATGGTGAAATCTTATTTGAAGGTAAAAAAATATCTGGTAAGATTTCAAGAAAAGAAGATAGAGATGTTGTAAGAAATATTCAAATGATTTTCCAAGATCCTGCCGCATCTTTAAATGAAAGAGCTACAGTAGAATATATTGTATCTGAAGGATTATATAATTTCCATTTATATAAGGATGAAGCAGATAGAGTAAGAAAAGTAGAAAATATAATTAAAGAAGTAGGCTTACTTCCAGAACATTTAACTAGATATCCACATGAATTCTCAGGTGGACAACGTCAAAGAATTGGTATCGCACGTTCTATTGTTATGGAACCAAAATTAGTTATTGCTGATGAACCTATTTCAGCACTTGACGTATCTATTCGTGCTCAAGTATTAAATCTACTTAAAAAATTCCAAAAGGAATTAGGTATTACTTATTTATTCATCGCTCATGATTTATCAATTGTTAGATTTATATCTGATAGAATTGGTGTAATTTATAAAGGTGATATGGTTGAAATTGCTGAAACTGAGGAATTATTCTCATATCCACTTCACCCATATACTAAATCTTTATTAAGTGCTATTCCAGTACCAGATCCAAAGATTGAAAAGAATAAGAAATTATTCGTATATGACCCATCAATTCATGATTATTCAACTGATAAACCATCACTTAGAGATATTGGTCATAATCATCTCGTATTTTGTAATGATAAAGAATTTGAAGAATATAAAAAGATTAGAAATTAGAGGTAATTATGGCAGTAGTATATACTAAAAGTGAAAAGAAAAACATCATAATAAGAGTTGTACTACTTGCCATTTTACTTGTAGTTATTGTCGTTTGTGTTGTTATTATTGTTAATCAAGTAAAAACTAAATCAGGAATTCAAAAGATTTCAAATGATTCAGCAGTACATAAAGGAGAATTAAGTGATTTCAGCTTAAATTATTATTTAGATGAAGATAATATAGCAAGAAATCAAATATTATTAGAAAGAGAATATGCTAATGCTTTCGATAAAATATATGAATTAATTACTCCATATGAAGATATAAATTATATTCACAATATTAAATACATAAACGAACATATAAATGAAGAAATTAAAATAGATTCAATTTTATATGATTATTTAAAATTAGTATATGAATTAAATCCATATTATATTTTACAAGCACCAAATTATAATTTTTGGAAGGATATTATATATATATCTGATACAAAACAAAGAGAATTATTAGATCCAATTAATAATATAGATTCAAAAAATGAAATAGATTATTTCATTAATGATTCTATAAATTATATATCACTTGATTTTTTAAATGATAATATAATTAAATTAAATGTTGATCCTAATTATAAAACTATTTGTGAAGATAATATGTATATAAGCTTTAATTCATTTTATGATGCAGTAATTATGGATTATATCAAAAAAGAATTAAACAATAATGGTCATACAGATGGATATATCGCATCAATAAATGGTTATTACCTAGATTTAGGTATGACATCTAAAACTAATTATATTGTATTAAGATCTAATGAATATAAAGAAGGATATTATTCATTACAAGCTAAAAAGAATTATAGCTATATAACTATATTTGATTTTAAGGTATCAACTTATTATCCTTATTATGAAATTAATGATTTAAAAAGAACATTATTTTTAAATCAAAATACTGGATATTCATATGATATTAAACCATCAGTTTATTATGATAATATGGGTATTATAAATACACTAGATAATTTATATAAATATTTTAATAATGATATAAAAACTAATTATATTTTATTAGATGATAATAAAATAAAAACTAATGATGAATCTATTAAAAGTGATAAATATGAGGTAGTATATGAAAAATAAACGTATTTTTTATATAGTATTTGTTAGTATATCATTTATATTAACATCATTTATACCTCTTATTCCAAATATGAAGGATTTTCATTATATTTTCCCTATAATTGAATTTGGAATAATATTTTTAATATATAATCACTTTCAAATATCAAAATTAAGCAAGACTCAAAAAAAGCGTGATTTTGATATAGAAAAATATAATAAAAGAAGAAAAACACTAATTATATGTATGTTGATATCAATATTATTCATAATATATGGCATCATATTATATAATGCAATTTAAGGAGTGGTATTATGCAAGAAGAAAAAGAATTAGAATTAGAACAAGTTGAAGAAATAAATGATTTAAAAAAACAAGAATCTAATAATGAAGAAAAACCAAAAGTTGAAGAAGAAGGAAAAACAAATGTATTTGACATTTTTGCATGGATTGGTCTTTTTGCAGGCATAATCGCTCTTCTAGCATCATTTGTTGGATTTGGCTTATTTGCATTCTGGATTGGCATTATTCTATCTTGTATAGGTAAAAAATCAGTTAAGCATAGAAAGAAAGCAGATTATGGTTTATTATTTTCTATTTTCTCACTTGTTATGACTATTTCTTTATTCATTTTTACAGCATAACATAACAAAACATCGTTAAAAAAGGGTCACTTATGTGACTTTTTTTATTTTTTTAATATTTTTTCAAAAAAAATTAATATATTCTGACTATTATTATACGAGGAGGAATATTTTAATATGAAAAAAGATGAGCTATTAAAAAGTGTTTTATCTAAAAATGATAGATTTTCTGATATCATAAATAATTTCATGTTTAATGGAAAA
>CADBQV010000164.1 GCA_902796895.1 uncultured Erysipelotrichaceae bacterium
TGTTTCATTTGATTTATTATTACATGATGATAATAACATAATAGCAAATATGCTTATAAAGGTATAAAACAATTTTTTCATTTTTTTAATTCCTCCTTTATTCTTCTTATTTCTTTAATTACAAGCTTAATATCAACAGGTTTTGCGATATGACCATTCATACCAGCATTAAGGCATTCTGTAACATTTTCAGAAAATGCATCAGATGTCATCGCGATAATTGGAATATTCTTTTGCCAAGATGTATCTAATTTTCTTATTTCTCTTGTTGCATCTAGGCCATTTAATACAGGCATTTGAATATCCATAAATATTAATAAATATTTTCCTTCTTCTGATTCTTTTAATTTATCAATACAATCCTTACCATTTATAGCACGTGTTGTATTTATGCCATACATTTCAAGTAATGATTTAATTATTTCATAATTTATATCATAATCTTCAGCAACTAAAATATTTAAGCCTAAAAGATCAGAATAATCATTTTCTAAATCTTTAGATTTCTTTTCTTCTCCTAATATTTCACTAATCTTATCATATAATGTAGATTTAAATAATGGCTTAGATAAAAATCCGTTAACTCCTGCATCACAAGCTATAGATTCAATATCTGACCAATCATAGGCAGATATTAATAAAATAGGAGTATTATTATCAATTTCTAAATGGATTTTTTTAACAGCCTCAATTCCATCCATATCAGGCATTTTATAATCAATAATAACAATTTTATAATCATTATTTTCTATATGACGCTTTTTAATCATATCTATAGCTTCTTTAGCACTTTTTGCCTTACTTACATTTAATCCTAAGCTTATAAGTGTATCAGATGCAGTTTCAAGTAGTAATTCATCATCATCTGCGATTAAGACATCAACATTTTCAAGTTTCATTTCACTTCTTTGTTGATCACTTAAAGGTAAATCTATTGTAACTGTAAATGTAGTACCTTTTCCTTCAATACTATCACATTCAATAGTACCTTCCATTAAATCTACCATTTGTTTTGTAATAGCTAGACCTAAACCAGTACCTTGAATACTATTTACACGACTATCAGTTTGACGTGAGAATGGTTGATACATGTTTTTCATAAATTCAGGTGACATACCAATACCTGTATCAGATACCTTATAGATTAATCTTATATGGTTTTCTTTTAAGCTATCTTCTTCTATTAAATCAACATTTACAGTACCATTTGGTTCTGTATATTTAATTGCGTTAGATAAGATATTAATAAATATTTGATTTAATCTTAATTGATCTGCATAAATATATTCTTTTTCAATTTTACTTACACGGAAATTAAAATTAATATTTTTCTCTTTAATCATTGGTTGTGATATATTAGTTAAATTTTCTACTGTTTTAACTAAAGAAAATGATTGAGGACATAATGTTATTTTTCCACTTTCTACTTTAGATATATCTAATATATCATTTATTAATGTAAGCAAGTGATTACTTGCAAGTGATATTTTTCTTAAGCTTTCCGATACTGATTTTTTATCATCAATATTCTTTTCAGCAAGTGTCGTAAAACCAATAATTGCATTCATCGGAGTACGTATATCATGACTCATTGCAGATAAGAAATCAGTTTTAGCTTTATTTGCCTTATCTGCTTCATTTGCTGAAGCTCTAAGCTTTTTATTAAAATTTATTAAAGCAAGTAAGTCAAAGACAAATAATATAAATAAACCAATTGATACAATTCCTATTAATAGCCAGTTTTCTGTTTTAGCATTTAAATATTTTACAGGCATAAAGCTTAGTAATGTCCAATCACCTGTAAGTTCAAATGGAGTATATGCTAAAATACATTCCTCTCCACGTGAATTAAGCATTATAAATGATCCTGTTTCTGATGTAATCTTATTAAAGAAATCTTTTGATTCAGATGGATCAATTTTATTATATGATCTATAAAATTCAAAGAAGCTTGAATTTTTAAATGAATGACCTTTAATAATATAGTCTCCATCACCATCTATAATAGAAAGTTCAGCATCTTTAAATTCTTCTTGTGGAAAAAACCATTTACCAGTTAATTCTGAAATAGGTAAGACACGTAATAAAATTGCATCTATATCATCCTTTAATGTTATTTTATTACAAAAAGCTATAGATTCTTCTCCATTTACCGGATTAGTATAAGCTCTTGAAATATTTATTGATTCACCTAAATTATGAATCCAGTTTAATTCATTTAAAAAATCATAACTATCATATGATACACTATAATCTTCTGTATTTATTTTTTTTCTAGTAGATAGGCCTTTTTTTGTTTTAATATCTACAATATGAGCAGATGAATTTTCTAAAACGTGAGAATTCTTAATGAATGAAATAGCCTCATCCATTGTCATATTTTCATTATTAATATATTTAGCCCATACATCACAAATTCTTTGTTCACCCTCTAAATAATTTTCAGTGACATGTTCCATTGTGATTGTTGTATTTTCAAAATGCTCAATTTGTATTTTTGTAGTTTCCTTAGCCTCTAAATTAGAATACAAGACGACGAAAAGCAACATAGCAAGCATAATTGAAATATTAACAATAATAATCCAAATCTTTTTCATAATGCAATTCGCCTCCCTCAAAATAACATTATAAAATAATTTTGCTAAAAAATATTAAATTATATAAAATAATGTTTATTTTATTATACCATTTTCTTTCGAAAATTAAAATAAAATGTAATGCTTTAAAATTAAGTAAGCATTACATTTTATTAATAACTAATTATTTTACTAATGTATCAATCTTTTTTGTTAAATTTTCGTAATCATACCATAATTCTTTTTCAATTTCATAGTCTACAGGTACACCATTTTCAATAGTAATATATTTATCATTATCCTTATAGAATACACCAAATTGACCAGATGTTTTATATACTAATCCTGATGCATCTACAAATGTTGTTATAGGTGATGCACCACCTGCTCCTGCCACACCTATAATCTTTACATTAGTACCTTTTAGCATAGATGGTAGTGATGAACCACATGAGAATGACGCATCACTTGTAAGTATGAAGAAATTAAATTTATCAGCAAATGTATCACCATATGTGCCATCGCCATTAAAATCTGCTTCATAATGATATTCTACTACTTGTCCTGTTCTTATATCACCAACACATAATTTAGGATCTTTAGTCATTATACAAGAAACATATGGTAAAACTGTCATATCGCCACCTGTATTAGCACTAATATCTAAAACGATATTTTTAATCTTAACTGTATTTGATGCTTCATTATTATATGCTTCTATTTTTATCATACATGCTGCCATATAACCACATGTATCTTTCATTCTTAAATCTTCAATATCAGAATCTTTTGAAAAACTCTTAAAATTAGAAGGAATGCCATATGATGATACAAAATTATCAAATGATAGATAAGCGGTATCACCAACTATTTTTAATGCATCAGAATTAAAATCATGATTATTAAATCTATCTGAATAATATTTATTGGCTTTTCCCATTACTTCAGATGTACGAATAAATTTATATTTATCATTTAAAATAGTTATTTGAGTATTACCTGGATAATCATATATAGGAAGTGATACTAATCCAGTATGACCATCATCAATAACAGTATTTAAAAATTTAGCCATTGAATCTTCATATACTCTTATATCTTTTGATTTTAAATTATCCTTATAACCATTATCACTTAAGAATTTATCAAATGAAGTAATCTTTTTAGCTTCTTTTACTGAATATAATTTATCAAATGATAAGCATAATAAATTATAAGTAAAATCTGCTAATTCCTGACTTCTTTCTTTTTTAGCAAATCTATTTTCACCTAAATATACAACAAGCTTTTTATCATAAGCTTCTTCTGAGGCATTATCTTTGCTATCCTTATCAGTTTTTAATAAATACATAGTTAAATAATCATTTTTTTCTACATATTTAATTTTTGTAATCTTATTATCTAAATCAACTAATTCCAAATTAGTTTCGGCATTTAAAATGGCTCCATAGCCATTATCATATAATGCAAAATAAGTTCTATTTGTTTTTAATGGATTACCATCCATATCAACACTTTCATATGTATATTTATGGCCAGATAAAGAATTAATCTTTTTATATGTTGTTGATGCCTTATAGCCATTATCTATATATCCATATTCAAAAGCTCCATTACCTGAATAACAAAGTGATGTTATTTCAGGTTGTTCATATGAATTAGGATTTTTGAAAAAGTCCTTACCATTAAATACATATGGAATTAAGCTTGATGGTTGTAATATTGCATAAAATAAATCATATGGAATATATATTTTATCATTTTCTTCATACATTTTAATATTATATTCATCTAATGATATTTTTCCTTCATCTTTTCCTACTGTAGCCACTTTAGTTTCTTTAGAGCTTTTTATTACAACACCTGATGTTAAACAATAATCATGGCCTATTTTGTTATCTGAAGGGTCAGATAATAATGAAGGGTTTTTAAATGATATTTCATTGTTTTTAGCATCAAATTTTATATATGAATTTTCATTTGAAGTTTTTGTTAATGTTACTTGACTTCCATCTTTTTTAAAGTTGACATTAACATCAGAGATCGTACTAATTATTGATTTCAAATCATTTGTATCAATATAAGGAACTTCTCCATATAATTTAGCTTTATAAGTAGTAAAATTCATTGAATTATCCAAATCTATTACATCTTTAAACATAAAGCTTTTTGAATTTAAAACAGATATATTTTCACCACTTATAGGCTTTGGATCATTATTTGACGATGTTGTTAAAGTAGTGTTATTGTTGTTATTATCATTATTAGAACAACCAACCATAGCTAAAGATATGGCACAAATAGATAACACAAAAAGTTTTTTTAATTTCATATAGTATTCCCCCATTTATAATTATTATATTATTTTAACATATTAAGCGCAACAAATTTGCAACAAAAAAGCCTGATTTTCAGGCTTTATAATTTAAAAATATTAAATTATATATTTTTTCGATTCTAATTCTACTAAATCTAGTGTTCCATTATTAAATAATTCTAAGAATTTATCTAATAAATTTGGATCAAACTGAGTTCCACGATTCTTTATTAATTCTTCTTTAATTACTTCTTTAGATAAGCTTTTTCTATATATTCTATTTGAATTCATTGCATCATATGAATCAGCTATAGCTAAAATTCTTGCGTGAAGTGGTATTTCTTCTTTCATTAATCCATCAGGATATCCTTTTCCATCATAACGTTCATGATGATGTCTTGTAGTTAATGCAGCATTTTTAAGCTCACTAGATTCTTTTAATATTTCATCACCAATTACAGTATGTGATTTTATTAAATCATATTCACTATCGGTAAGATGACCATTTTTATTTAATACATTATCAGGAATACCTATTTTTCCAATATCATGAAGTAATCCTTCCCAACGTATTTCTTTAATTTCGTTTTCTGAAAAATTTAAGTTTTTTGCTAAAGTACATGCATATAGTGCTACTCTAAATGAATGACCATTAGTATATTTATCTTTAGCATCGATTACTCGAGCTAATGTTTTAACTATTTCTTCAGTTATGTTTTCAAGCTTTATTTTCTTTTTTATATATTTTTTCATATACATCAGGCTTATCATATATAAAATGATTCTTTAA
>CADBQV010000165.1 GCA_902796895.1 uncultured Erysipelotrichaceae bacterium
AATAGCTATATTAAATATAATTTCTATATTTAATGGTATGGTATATTCATTAAATGATGATAATCAATTGAATCGTGGTCCTTTAGGATATTTACCATTTATCGCAGTAGGTATATATAGTGTATTTTTAGTATATATATTAATTAAGCAAAGTAATAAACAAGCAACAGAAATTATTCCAGTTGTATTTTTATGTATTGCATTTTTATCAGGTTTAATATTCCCATTTATATTTGGTAAAGATTATTCACAAATCTTTTGTGTAACTATTATAATCGCACTTTTTGTATATTATGTATTCTCAATATTACAATTAACTAATAAAGATTCTCTAACTGGACTTTTAAATCGTCAAGCATATTATGCTTCTACTTCTTCTAATTTAAGGGATATAACAGGTATTATATCAATAGATATGAATGGTCTTAAAGTAATAAATGATACTTATGGACATTTAGCTGGTGATGAAGCTTTAATTACAATTTCACATTGTTTCACTAAAGCAGTTAAGCTAAAACAGCCTGTATATAGAATTGGTGGCGATGAATTTATGATTGTATGCTTTAAAACATCACTTGATGAAATCAAACAATTAGTTAAAAATATTGAATCAAATGTTAATGAGACTAAATATAGCTGTTCTATCGGATATAGCTATAATGAAGAAAAAAATAAAGATTTTGATTCCATGGTTAAAGAATCAGATGATATGATGTATAAAAATAAAGCATTATATTATGAAAATAAGAATAAAAATAATTAAAAGAAAAATATAGATGAGCCATCCATAAGGGATGGCTCATTTGTTATACATACACAAGTCATTTAGAAATTTTGTTTAATTATTATATGACTTAATATATCTTGTAAATACAGTATCTTCATTTGGTCTTTCTATGATAAAAGCATACAGTATATTTGTTGCACTTTTTTCAGCAAATAAGTTTTTATTATATACCCAATCATAATAGTTAAATGAATTGTTTTCAAAATCATATTGCAATAAAAGATTATGATTCACCGTTAATTCAACATTTATTATAAGCATATTTTGGATCAAAAATGAATTTCTTAATTTTATTTTATAATCATTTAATTTTTCTTTAATTAATGAACAGTTCATAATATCATCAAATGTAATAATTACTTCGCTCATTTTATTATAATCGTATACTAATATTTGGTCATTTGTATTTTTTATAATTTCGTATTTCGTTTCACATATAAAATTGAAATTATTTTTTGTTATTTCTTCATATTCATTTTCTAGTATTAAATATTTATAATATTTTTTAGTTATATTGTTTTGAAACACGAAATAATCATCGAAATAATTAATATTTGAAATATAAAATGATTGTGGAATTGTTAATTCTATATTATACTTATCATTCATTAAATAATATTTAAAAACATATACATAACCTGTTTCACTATTAGCAATCTCAAGATGAGATTTTCTATATATTAAACAATCATCAGAGACATAAAACATCTCCCTATTTATATCATTATAAATTTCTTTATCATTTGATTGGTATACAATTTCTGAATGTGCGCCATAGATTTTCTTGTCAAAATATAATGACTTATCATAATCTACATAAACTACATCATTTCGCATCTTATAATCATCACCTAATATGATAATCGAGGCATTTTTATTATAGTCAAGGTCTTTTATTATTAAATAAACAATCATTGATAAAAACATAATAGTCAAAAACGATACCGAACTAATTATAATTATTATTTTAGTTTTTTTTGTCATCATCCACCTACTCCCACCAATAGAAGAATTCAATTCTATTTTCTATTTTAATTGTATAAAAATCATCCATTGGTTGATATCTATAAATATATAATAGTGTTATTGAGTTACTATCATCATTTACACAAATAAACATATATGAACTATTATCAATTTTTAGTTCATCATTATAAACAATAACTCCATCACTTTTATCAAGGATATAATTTTCATTATTCTTCGTTAAATTTACAGATAAAAAAATATCATAATTTTTATATATTTCATGATATGTACCAATAAAAAACATAGATTCTAAAATATTATCTTTTGCCTCTTGATAACTAGCATCATCTAATTCCATATGTATTGATAAACTTTCATAGTGTAATACAGAGAAAATTTTTCCATAATTCTTTTTATACACCGATTCTTTTATTGGATGATTTTTTATGGAATCTATTTGATTAAAGAAATCATTAGCACAAGGAATTTCGCATATTTTTTCGTTAAGTTGCTTTTG
>CADBQV010000166.1 GCA_902796895.1 uncultured Erysipelotrichaceae bacterium
ATTATTGATGGTGCTCATAATGTTTGTGCAATAAAAAATAGTATTAATTATATTAAAAATAATAATATTAAAAATTTATGTGTTATATATTATTCTTTAATTGATAAAGATTATAAAGGGATGCTTGAATTATTAAATGATATAGCAGATGAATTTATTTTCACTCATATAGATGATGAAAGAAGTATGGATATTAATTTATATATAAATAATATAACAAAGCCTTATCAAATATATGATATAGATTATATTATTAATAATTTATGTAATAATAAATCATATTTAATTATTGGATCTTTACATTTCGCATCAATTTTTAGAAAAAAATATTTAGAAAAATAATATAAATTTATAAAATAAATTATAATTATTAAAATAAAATTAATATTTAAATTATATTAGATATAATATTTAAAATAATGGCTAATTTAAGCCATTATTTTTATTTTTGACAAATAAATAATTTATATGTATATATATTGTGGTGATTATATGAAAATAAGTGATTTATCAAATAATGATAAGCCAAGAGAAAAATTAATAAAATATGGTACATCAAGCTTAAGTGATATTGAATTACTTGCGATAATGATATCATCAGGTACTAAAGAAGAATCTGTATTAGAATTATCATCAAGAATCATAAATGAATATGGCTTTAAAAGATTACTTAATATGAATTATAGAGATTTAATAAAAATTAAAGGAATAAATATAGCTAAAGCTACTAAATTACAGGCGTCATTTGAAATAGCTAAAAGAGCTTTAAAAATAGATGATAATATATCTATAAAAACAAGTATTGATTTATATAATTATGTAAAAGAAGATTATTTATTTGCTAAATATGAAATATTAGAAGTAATATATGTTAATAAAAAATGTATGGTAATAGATAAAAGAAGATTTGATAATTTTTCATTAACTAATGTATTTGTACCAATAAGAAAAATAGTAGATGATGCCTTAAGTTTAAATGCATATGGCTTATTTATGGTTCATAATCATCCATCTGGTGATTTATCACCTAGTGAAAATGACTTAGATACGTATATGGAATATAAAAATATTTTAATGAAATTAGATATTAAGTTTTTTGATAGCTTAATAGTATCTTATGATAATTTCTTTTCAATTGATAATTATTTAACAAGTGTTGATTAAAATATCTTATTATTATATAATCTTCTTGTTTAAGGAGTATATAATAAATATATGATAAAGAATATATTATTATTTTTAAAAGGCATTTTATTTGGTGCCTCAAATTTAATTCCAGGTGGTTCTGGAGGTACAACACTTGTTGTATGTGGAATATATGAAGAAACATTATCTTCAATTACAACATTAAAATCTAATTTTAAAAAATCATTTATATTTTTATTAATATTATTACTAGGTACTGCAGTAGGAGTAATTACAGGTTCACTTTTAATAAAAAAAGTTTTATTAGCATCTATTCCATTTATTACATATTGTATATTTGGTGGCTTTATAATAGGTACACTTCCTACATTAATAAAACCATATATTAAAAAAATAAATATAAAATATATTATTTCATTTTTAATTTCATTATCTTTTGTTATAGGCTTATTATTTATAGGATTTAGTATTAATCAAAGTCAATTAGAATTTGGTTCATCTTTACAGTTTAAAGATTATTTATTACTTTTCTTATGTGGCTTTGTAGGAATATTTGCGATGATAGTACCAGGTGTATCAGGTATTTTGATTTTTATGATATTTGGTTATTATTCATTATTCTTAGATTCAATTAATAATATATATCATATAAGTGGTTTTGTAGATTCAATTAAAATAATATTACCTGTTGCCTTAGGTATGATTGCAGGAATATTACCTGCATCATTTTTAATGAAAATATTAATGAAGAAATTTCCTACAGGAACATATTTTGCAATATTTGGTTTTGTAATAGGAAGTATCGTATGTCTTTTCATTAGCTATTTCCATGAATATTCTAATCCTGATATTCTAAACTGGATTTTAGGTATTGTATTTTTAATTGTATTTACTTTAATAAGCTTTTTTGTATCTAAATTTGCAAGTAAGAAAAATGAAAATATTGATAATATAAAAGCAAAAGAAGAAAACATAGAATAAATTAATTTGGATATATAACAATTATTGTTATATGTCCATTTTTTATTTTCTTATTATTTTTTCTTTAAATATTAATCCTTATATGCTATAATGAATTTATAGAAAACGTTTACTTGAAAGGAATTAAATATATGGAAAACAACAAAATTAGAAACATTGCTGTTTTAGGCCACCTTCAAAGTGGTAAAACAACATTAGTTGAAGCTTTGTATTCAACTACGACTAATGCCCCAAGAGGCTCCGTCGAAAAAGGAACAACTATTTCTGATTATACTGCAGAAGAAAAGATGAGAATGAATTCAATTAAATCATCTGTTGTTCCTATCAATTATAAGGATTATAAAATCAACTTAATTGATATTCCAGGATCTGATGATTTCATCAGTGAAGCAATCGCAGCTATAAAGGTTGTAAAGGGTGCAATTTTAGTAATTGATGCTCAAAATGGTGTTGAAGTTCAAACTATTAAGCACTGGAATATGTTAAGAAAAAAAGGAATTCCAACTATTATATATGTTAATAAGATGGATAAAGAAGACATTCATTTCGATAATTTAATGGAATCAATTAGAACTAAACTTGGTAAAAATGCTATTCCATTTTGTTATCCAATGGGTCATAAGGATGAATTTGATGGCTTTGTTAACTGCGTTACATTAAAAGCCAGAAAATATAATGGAAAAGAATGCGAAGATGCAGAAATCTATCCAGAAAAGAGAGCTAAGGTATTTGAATTACATAATACAATGATTGAAGCTGTAGCTCAAACATCAGAAGAATTATTAGAAAAATTCTTCAATGGTGAAGATTTAACAAAAGAAGAAATTCAAACAGGTTTAAGAAATGGTGTTTTAAATGGCGATTTAACTCCAGTTTTAGTTGGTTCAGCCATTAAAAATATCGGTATTCATACAATGCTTGATATGTTTATTGATTTCTTACCAAATCCTAGTGATTTAGCACCAATTGTTGGTCTAGATGATAAAGGAAATGAGCTTGAAAGAAAAACATTAGATTCAGAACCATTTAGTGCTTTAATTTTCAAGACAATTGTTGACCCATATTCTGGTGTAACAAGTGTATTTAAAATTAATTCAGGTGTTATTAAAGCAGGTATGGATATATGTATCGCAAATACTGGTAAGACATTAACAATTACACAATTATTTGTCATTACAGGTGGTAAGACATCTAATGTTAGTGAGCTTCATGCCGGTGATATTGGCTGTATTACAAAGGTTGATGGCTTAGAGACATCAATGACTATTTGCGATCCTAAAAATATTATTATTTATAAACCAATTGATTTCCCAACAGCAGTTTATTATAAAGGCTTAGTTCCAAAGAGTAAACAAGATGAGGATAAATTATCAGTAGTATTACAAAAGATGATGCTAGAAGATAAGACAATTGAAATTAAGAGAAATATTGAAACAAATCAACAATTAATTGGTACACTTGGCTTAGGTCACTTAAATTATGTCTTAGATAAGATGAAAAATAGCTATAAACTAGAATTACAAACAGAACCAGTCCAAATCGTTTATCGTGAAACAATTCAATCTAAGGCAACAGGTAATGGTAGATATGTTAAGCAATCAGGTGGATCAGGATTCTTTGGTGTAGTACAAATGGATTTCGAACCAGCTGAAGAAAA
>CADBQV010000167.1 GCA_902796895.1 uncultured Erysipelotrichaceae bacterium
ATGTTATCAATCTTAGTTAATTCTTGATCAACCTCTTGTTCAATGCTTTCTAACTTCTTTAATTCATCATCCATCTTTTTATCCTCCTAATAAATAAAAAAAATCCTTTGTATAAAACAAAGGACGTAATAAACCGTGGTACCACCTTAATTCTGTATATAAATACAGCACTCATTAATCTTTAACGCAGATATACGGGATAAACCATTCCAAAAGTGAATTCATAGCATAATCATTAGAAGTATTTCACCACATAACTTCCTCTCTTGAATAATTATTAGTGCTACCATGTTCTTTTATCATTAATTTAATATAAACATGTATATTATAATCTAATATCTTGTATTTTTCAAGAAATTAAATTTTTTCGTTATTTAAATAAATAAAATCTAGACAAAGCTAGATTTTATATATTTTACTTCTATCTAATACACCAATTGCTTCAGTGAATTCTTCACTCTTAGTTTTAGCTAATTCTTCACCTAAAACTCTAAATTTAGAATCAATTGTATCTATATACCATAATACTAATGCTTCTGCAGTCATTGGCTTTTTTGGAGAACCAAATTGAGGAAGACCATGATGACTTATTAGCATATGTTCTAATAATAATGCTTCCTTAGAATCTTTAATTCCTAAATTAATTGCGGCATTTTCTATTTCCATTGCCCCAATTACTAGGTGCCCTAGTAATTGACCAGATATAGTATATTCAGTATTTATTACACCTGATAATTCTATAGCTTTACCAATATCATGTAATATAATACCTGCATATATATAATCTTTATTTAGATAATCATAATTATTAATAAATCCGTCACTCATTTTTAACATGCCAATTGAATGATATGCTAAGCCTCCAATAAATGCGTGATGCATTTTAGCTGCTGCAGGATATATGAAATATTCATCATTATATTTTTTAAGTAAGAATAATGTAATATCCTTTATATTTTTATTATCTATTTTCTCAATATAGCTATATACAATTTCTTTTGCATCTTTCATTTCTATTGGAGCTGATTTATAGAATTCTCTTAATATTTGATCTCTTTTTTCAAGTTCAAATGATTCAGCATCCTTAAATTCTTTAATTCTATAGCTTATTCTTTCTGCAACTATTTCATCACAAATAAATTCATATAATCTTCCGATTTTAATTCCTGAGGAATTAGATGGATTAATCTTTAAATTATAAACATTTGATTCCTTATCCTTAACAATTAAATTATACATATTATCTGATTGACTAATAGCACTAACAATACCTAATACTTTCATTTTTATTTCCTTTCGAAAATATATACTCCAGGTAAATTAAATATATATTCTTCTTGATTTTTATTACATGATTTCTTTCCATCAAAAATTAAATTATAGTCTTCGACTTCATCAATAACACTACTATTATAATCATTTTTGATAAAAATGAAAAGATTATAATTTTTGCCTTGTAAATAAAGACCAAATGTATTTGCTGATGTTACTTCATCTAGGGTATGAACTCTCGCTTCAATGTCATGCTTATTAGTTAATCTAAATACATCATATTTCTTTCTAATATTAATTAAATCCTTTATGGCATTAACATTTGATATATATCTATTTAATCTTTTATAATCAAATTTATTTATTCTATCTTGAGAATTATATGAATTTTCTACACCCATTTTAGTTCTAAAGAATTCTTCTCCAGCATGAATAAATGGAACACCATTAGATATTAAAATTAAAGATAGGGCAAGTCTTGATGCATCCTTAGATTTTGTATCATCTAATCCTACAAAATATCTACAATAATCATAAAATGTGTAATTATCGTGACATTCAACATAATTTATTGATTTAGATGGCTTATCAAATTTAAAGAAATTCAAGCATGATCCTTTTAATAAATTACCTAAATCATATACACTTCTTTCATATCCTAAAGCATATCCATATGTTCTATTCCATTGACTTCCTCTAACTAAATCTCTATATCTATCATTAAAGAAGGCATATGATGGTATTTCTTTATGATTATACATATGAGCTCTTTTATGATCAGGAAGTGGGTTTAGCATATTCCAGCCTTCACCATATAGAATTATATTTTTATCAATTTCTTTTAATTCCTTTGATGCCATATTTAATGTATCTACATCAATTAAACCCATCAAATCAAATCTAAAGCCTGAAACATTATAATTAATTGCATAATATTTTAATACATCAATTATAAATCTTCTTGCCATATTTCTTTCAGTTGCGATAACATTACCACAGCCTGTAGCATTAGATAATCTACCATCAGCTTCCATTCTATAATAATATCCAGGAACAAATATATCAAATGGGAATGTTTCAACCTTATAAACATGGTTAAATACAACATCCATTACAATTCTTAAGCCTTTTTTATGGCTTATATCTATTAATTCCTTTAATTCATTTATTCTAGAATATGGATCATCAGGATTTATTGAATACCAGCCTGATGGAACAAAATATCTTACTGGGTTATATCCCCAGTTATAGCCAACTTGCTTATTATAATCATTTACGCCACCAAAATCATATGTAGGAAGTAATTGTAGATGGCTTATACCAAGTGAATTTATATAATCTAGGCCAAATAAATAATCACTTTCTTCATCTATCATACCTAAATATGTGCCTTTTTTATCATCTTTTCTTGATGATGTGAAATCTCTAATTGATGCTTCATAAATAATTGCATCAGTGTAATTTCCACTAAAAGATGGCTTTTCATATTTCATTTTATAAACTTTTTTAGGGTTAATTACATAGTCGCAGCATGCATTTGCAGATCCTGCTATTGCATATGGATCATTAACTCTTTTAAAATAATCAAATACTCTAACAAAATAAATGTAGCCAACACCATCTAAATTACCAGATACTGTTGTTTCCCACAGTCCATTATCAATATATTTTAAAAATATCTTTTTTGTCTCATCAACATAATATAATTCTAAATATATTTCTTTAGCAACAGGAGACCATACTCTAAATGTAGTTTTCTTAGGAGTATATTCAAAACCTAAAGGTCCATCATATTTAAATGCTTCATCAAATTCTTTTGTTCTTACAATAGAACCTATTTTTAATTTACATTTATTATTTGATTCATCATATATTTCATAATCTTTATTTAATTTAATTGATTCTTTATTTTTAATAACATATTTAAAATGCTTTTCTTCTTCATAACAATCTAATATTTCTAATGATTCTTTCTTATCTTTTCCAATATAAAAAGCTTTTTCATCATTATAATTAGATTTATCAATTAATATCGTTATATATTCAAATGAATCAATGTAGGCTTCTATTTTATTTTGCATTTGATTTCCTCCATTACATATTTTTTAATATCTATGTAATCATTGCATAAATTATTATTTAATATTTCAGTTATTACTTCTTTTATAGCTATACTTTTATTTTTTCCTTCAAAATAGCTAGCTATTTCTTCTTTAGACATTTTTAATTCAGAATCTTTTTTTATAACAAAAGAATCTACTCTTTTTTCAATATCTTTATTATTTGTTATTTTAATAATTAAATCTTTATATTCTATATATTGATATAATGAATAAGAATCATAATTATTATTTTTAATATTCATTATCATATCACATAATTTTTTTATTTTAGATGATATATTAGGTAAATATTTATTATATCTAAATGAATATGCAATTAATAATTCATCATTAGTATATCCTTTATTTAATAAATGAACTAATTCTTTAAATTCATTAATATCTTTAAATAAATCATAAATAATAATATATGATATACCTTTATTATTTGATTTTTCATTTAATTTAAATATATATTCATATATTCTTTCATATGATAATTCTTTTAATAAATACGATTTTTTAATAATAGCATCTAATGTATTTTTTTCAATATCAAAATCTAATTTATTAGAAAAATATAGACATCTAAGTATTCTTAATGAATCTTCTTCAAATCTTTTTAATGGATCTCCTATCATTTTAATTAAATGATTTTCTATATCATTAATTCCATTATGATAATCTATTAAATTTTTATTTGAGTCATAAGCTATAGCATTTATTGTTAAATCACGTCTTAATGTATCATCATATAAATTATCACAAAGTGATACAATAGGATGTCTATGGTCAGTATAAGATATATCATATCTAAAATTAGTTACTTCAAAAATATAACCATTATATTTTATTGAAATACTTAAATAATTAAGACCATTTAATATGACCTCATATTCTTCTTTTATTAAAGATATAGGCATATTTGTTGTGATATCTATATCATTAATAGGCATATTTAATAAAAAGTCTCTCACTGCACCACCAATGATATATGCTTTATAACCTTTTGATTCAATTTCTTTAAGTAATGCCAATCCTGCATCTAAATAGTTCATCATAACACCATATAAATTATATCATTTTTATACTCTTTAGTCCATCATTTTAAGTTTGCATAATATTATATATTATGTTAACATTAATTTGGTGTTAATATGTATAGAATAAATGAAGAAATAGAAAATACAATAATCATACAAAAAAGTGAATTTATTACGCATTTATATAGAGTTAATAGCCAAGATGATGTCATAAATATATTATCTTTAGTAAAAAAGAAATATTATGATGCTACTCATAATTGTTATGCATATATAATTGGAGATAATCAAGATATTCAAAAAGCATCAGATGATGGAGAACCAGCAAAAACTGCAGGGGCACCAATGCTTGATGTTTTAAAGAAAAACAACATGACAAATATATTAGCTATAACTACACGTTATTTTGGTGGAATTCTTCTTGGTGCTGGTGGTTTAGTTAGAGCATATTCTGAATCAGTAAGTGAAGCACTTAAAAAAGCAGTATTATATGACATATCATATGTTAATAAATTCAAAATAACATTATCATATTCTGGATATAACACCATCATAAATATTCCATATATTAATATAACTGATACTTCTTTTACAAATGAAGTAATTGTAGTAGGATATTGTGATAGCTTAAAGTTTGAAAATATAAAAGATGATTTATATAAAAATAAAATAAACCCAGATTCATTAATTGATCTGGGTAAGGATTATATAGAGGTTAAGATATCTTAATCTCTTTTATTTTTATTATTAATTAAATAGATTTTGAGGTATTAATATCATTATTGCAGATGAAGCAAGATAAGATATAGCAAGTGCTAATATAAATTGACCTATTCTTATTGCCCATATTCTTCCTTGCTTAAATAATGATTCAAATCTAGAATTTATAATAACAAAATATGTAAGAGTAAATATAGTAACAAATACGAATGCAAATATTAATTTATATGAATCTATTTCTATTAAAAACATATTAACTCCTAAAATTAAGCCCTATCGTGTGATAGGGCTAGTTTTTTATAATTGTCCTGCCTTAGCATTACTAATGTGCTTACGTAGTTCTTTTTCTTTTTCTGTAAAATCAGATGATTCTTGTCTATTTTTTTCTAGACGAGCTTTTCTTATTTCATCTAGATGTCTTTTTGTAGATTCAGGTGTTTTGCCTGCTTGTGCTTCTTGAGCAATTACTGTTACATTATTATCATGGAATTCTAAAATACCACTAATAATAATGACATATAATTCATCTTTTCCCTTAACAAGCTTTAAAAAGCCTTCATTCATTACAGATACAACAGGAATATGATCATGCATTATTGTAAATTCACCATCTGTTTGTTCGTGAATTACAACATAATCAATTTCTTCACTATATAAGACACCTTGATGTGTTGAAATAACAATTTTCATTATTTAGCTAATCCTTTAGCTTTTTCTATTGCATCATCAATAGTACCAACTAAACGGAATGCCTCCTCAGGTAAATCATCATGTAAGCCATCTAGTATTTCTTTAAAGCCACGGATTGTTTCTTTAACTGGAACATATGCTCCTGGTACACCAGTAAATGAAGCACCAATAAACATATTTTGTGATAAGAATAGACGAATACGTCTAGCTCTTTTAACAATTAATTTATCTTCTTCTGATAATTCATCCATACCTAAAATAGCAATAATATCTAGTAATTCATTATATCTTTGAATTATTTGTTGAACACGTCTTGCTACTGTATAATGCTCCTCACCTACAATTGATGGTTGAAGAGCACGTGATGTTGAAGCAAGAGGGTCTACTGCTGGATAAATACCTTCCTCTGTTAGCTTACGTGATAAGTTTGTTGTAGCATCTAGATGTGTAAATGTTGTAGCTGGAGCTGGGTCAGTATAGTCATCAGCTGGAACATATACAGCTTGAATAGATGTAATTGATCCTTCTTTTGTTGATGTTATACGTTCTTGTAACTTACCCATTTCTGTAGCAAGTGTAGGTTGATAACCTACGGCACTTGGCATACGTCCTAAAAGGGCTGATACTTCACTACCTGCTTGTGTAAAACGATAAATATTATCAATGAATAATAATACATCTTGATGTTCTTGATCTCTAAAATATTCAGCCATAGTTAAACCAGTTAAGGCAACTCTCATACGAGCTCCTGGTGGTTCATTCATTTGACCGAAGGCCATAGCTGTTTTTGAAATAACGCCACTTTCGCTCATTTCATTATATAAATCATTACCTTCACGTGTTCTTTCACCAACACCTGTAAATACTGAAATACCACCATGCTCTTGAGCAACGTTATGAATTAATTCCTGAATTAAAACAGTTTTACCTACACCGGCACCACCAAATAGACCAATTTTTCCACCTTTGATATATGGAGCAAGTAAATCTACTACTTTAATACCAGTTTCAAGAATTTCAACATTACTAGATAATTCTTCAAGCTTTGGTGCTTCTCTATGAATTGGCTTATAAATAACATCCTTTACTTCGCCTTTTTCATCGATTGCTTCACCAAGTACATTAAATACTCTTCCAAGTGTACCTCTACCAACAGGAACTGAAATAGGATGTCCTAAAGCTTCAACTTTCATACCACGAACAAGTCCGTCAGTTGAATCCATAGCGATACATCTTACTTTACCGTTACCTATATGTAGGGCAACCTCTAGTGTTAATTTAATAGCTATTCCATTATTTTCTTCTTTAGAAACATTAATAGTTAATGCTTCATTAATTGCTGGTAAATTTTTATTATCGAATAAAACATCAACTACAGGTCCTTTAACCTCAACGACTTTTCCAAACACTATTTGTCGCCTCCTATCGCATTAGCACCGCCAATAATATCAATTAATTCTGTTGTTACAACATTTTGACGGGCTCTATTATATAACAATTGTAATTTATCAATTACCTCTTCTGCATTATCGGTTGCAGATTTCATCGCATTCATTCTTGCTGAATGTTCTGCACATTTTGCATCCAAAATAATACCAAATAATATATCTTTTACATACATAGGTAATAATAAATCAATTGTTTTTTCTATACCTGATTCATATACATAATCAATACTACTTACTTCTCCTTCAATACTATTAATTGGAAGTAATTCTTCAAATAATATTTCTTGAGTTAAGCTATTAACATAATGATTATATACAATTACAAGCTTATCTATTTTCTTATCTAAATAAGCACTTACAAATTTATTAGCAAGGTATGCAATATCAATAAATTCAACATCATCTCTAACAAATGTTGCCTCATTAACTAAAAGAGGATAATTCATTCTTTTTAAATATGCAAATCCTTGTTTTCCTATTGCTTGGCATATAAATTCATCATTAGATTTATGTACTTCATTAATCTTATCAGTTAATGCTTTAAAAATAGATGAATTATAAGCTCCTGCAAGTCCTCTATCTGATGTAATTATTAGATAAGCAGTTTTATTAACTTCTCTTTTTGTAAGCATAGGATGAGAATAATCATCACCTGCTTTTTCAACAATACTTTTGACCATTTCAGTTATTCTTTTCATGAAATCTTGGTATTGCTTATATGTTTTTTCTGCTCTTTTTACTTTTGATTGTGAAACCATATACATGGCTTTAGTAATTTGAGCAGTACTTTCAGTAGAACTGATTCTAATTTTTACCTCACGTAGTGAATTTGCCATAAAATCCTCCTACTTGAATCTTTTCTTGAATGATTCTATATAGCTATCTACCTTAGCTAAATCCTTAGGAAGGGCTTTTGTTGTACGAATTTCTTCTGCAATTGCCTTACCTTCTTCATTGATTTTTAAATCATTATATAATGATTCTTCAAAATCCTTTAAATCGCTTATTTCTACATCATCTAAGAAGCCATGAACCAATGTATATAATATCATTGCCTCTTCTTCCATAGCTAATGTTTTGTGTAGGTCTTGCTTTAAGACCTCTTGAGTTCTTTTACCACGTTCAAGTCTAGCTTTTGTAGAAGCATCAAGATCACTACCAAATTGTGTAAATGATTCAAGCTCACGATATGATGCCAAATCCAAACGAAGTGTACCTGATACCTTTTTAACTGCTTTAGTTTGGGCAGCACCACCAACTCTTGATACTGATAAACCTGGGTTA
>CADBQV010000168.1 GCA_902796895.1 uncultured Erysipelotrichaceae bacterium
AATGAAGAAGAAAATAAAGAAGATACAATCGCTTAGGAGAATTATTAAATGAGCTCTATAGATAATTTATGCGTTAACGCAATTCGTGTGTTTGGTGCTGAAGCAATTACTAAAGCAAAAAGTGGACATCCAGGAATCGTTCTTGGTGCTGCCCCAATTATTCATACATTATATACTAGACATATTAATATTAATCCAGAGGAAGAAAAATGGTTTGATCGTGATAGATTTATATTATCTGCAGGTCATGGTTCTACATTATTATATGAAACATTATTATTATCTGGATTTAAAATTACAGTTGATGATATGAAAAACCTTCGTCAAAAAGGAAGCATGACTCCAGGTCATCCTGAATATGGTCATGTGCCAGGAGTAGAAATTACTACAGGACCTTTAGGACAAGGTGTTGCCTCAAGTGTAGGTATGGCAATTGCTGAAAACTTCTTAGAAGCAAAATTTAATAAACCAAGCTGTAATATTATAGATCACTACACATATGTATTATGTGGTGATGGTGATTTACAAGAGGGTGTTGCTATGGAAGCAATATCTTTAGCAGGTCACTTAAATTTAAAGAAATTAATTTTATTATATGATTCAAATGATGTTCAATTAGATGGTGATGTATCATTAGCTAATAGTGAAAACACAAAAATGAAATTTGAATCAATGAATTGGAATTATATTAAAGTTGTTGATGGAAATAATTGTGATGCCATCGATAAAGCTATTTGTGAAGCTAAAAAATCATTAAAGCCTACAATTATTGAAATTAAAACAGTAATCGGCTTTGGTGCTCCAAATAGTGGTGAATCATCAATTCATGGTAAACCAATGCCAGAAGATGATGTAAAAGTATTAAGAAAGAATTTAGGATATAATTATCCTGAATTTACATTCCCTGAAGAAGTTATTAATTATTATAAAGAAAATGTTATTAACCGTGGAATTAAAGCTTGCGATAGCTGGAACGAAAGAGTAAATAGCTATGCAGCTAATTATAAAGATGAATATGAAGAATTCTCTCATTTCTTATTTGATGATTTCAAATTACCAAAAGTAGAAGAAATGCCTTTATATGAAGTAGGCAGTAGCGAATCTACTAGAAAAGAAATGGGTAAATTCATTGATTTCATGTCTCAAGTATTACCTAATATTATTGGTGGTTCTGCAGATTTATCATCTTCAACAATGGTTAAGGGTGCAGATGGTATTTATGGACCATCTAATCCACTTGGAAGAAATATTAAATTTGGTGTAAGAGAGCATGCAATGGCTGCAATTGTAAATGGTTTAACATTACATGGTGGATTAAGAGGATTCTGTGCAGGATTCTTTGTATTCAGTGATTATTTAAAACCAGCAGTAAGATTAGCAGCTATAATGAAATTACCTTCATTATTCTTATTCTCACATGATACTATTTGTGTAGGTGAGGATGGTCCAACACATCAACCTGTTGAACAATTAACAATGTTTAGAAGTATGCCTAATACTAATGTTATAAGACCAGCTGACTCAAATGAAATGGCAGCAGCAGTATTGATGGGTTTTGAAAAGAACACATATCCTACTGTTATAACATCATCTCGTCAAGCACTTCCTAATTTAGCTTCAACTAATCCATCTTTAGTTAAAAATGGTGCATATTTAGTTAAAGAAGTTAAAAATCCAACTGTAACATTAATTTCTTGTGGTTCTGAATTATCTATTACATTAGATGTTGCAGATATGCTTGAAGCTAAAGGTATTAAAGCTAATGTTGTTTCAATGCCTTCAATGTTCTTATTTGATAAACAAGATAAGAAATATAAAGATTCTATTTTAAATAATAATACATTTAAAGTAGCAATTGAATTAGGCTCATCAATGCCTTGGTATAAATACGCTGATTTTGTTTATGGCTTAGATGATTTTGGTGCATCAATGCCTATTAAATATATCCATGAATCATATGGATTTACAAAAGAAGCAATAGCTAATAAGGTAGAAGAATTACTTAAATAAGATAAAAAAGAATGAGAAAGTCTCATTCTTTTTTTGTTATGTATTTAGTTTTAAATTCATTCTTTTCAAGTGGCTTATCATAATAATAACCTTGAATTAAATCAGCACCCATTTCTTTTAGCTTTTCGCATATTTCTTTTGTTTCTACACCCTCACAAACGATAGTGTGTCCTGTTTTTTTAGCAGTAGATATTACGGCATTAAGTATTAATTCACCACGTTTATCAATCATATTACATAATGATTTATCTAGTTTTAATACTTCAAAATCTAAATTTGCAATATTATTTAAATTTGAATAACCTGAACCAAAGTCATCAATAGATATTGCATAGCCTTCCTTTCTTAGCATATTTACAAATCGTTTAATATCTTCAGCGTTTTCAGTATACATACCTTCAGTTATTTCAAGTTCAATTAAACTTGCATCAATATTATATTTTTCTCTAATTGAATTTAGTGTTTTAACATAATTTTCATAATCTCTTGTATATCTAGATACATTTACAGAGATAGGTACTGGTATTTCATTATTATCAATTATATTTCTTAAGAATTTACATACATTTTCAAAAACATTGTAATCAAGTCTTGTAATATAACCAGTTCTTTCAAATAAAGGAATAAACTTAAATGGAGGTAATATTTTTTCAAATTTATAATTCCATCTAGTTAATGCCTCAGCTGCTGCAATCTTTCCTGTTTTAGTTGAAATTTTAGGTTGAATATATAATAAGAATTCATTGTTTTCTAAAGCGTCTTCGATATGAAGCTCTAGTGTAGTTTGTTCTTTAATTTCATCATATAATTCATCTGTATAGAATACTATTCCATCATTATATATATTAGAATTAAGTGCTAGTAATGCTTTATCGACAGAAGATTTTATTGTCTCACTATTATTATATGATGTATATATACCATATTTTAATCTAATTGTAGCACTTTTAACTTCATAGCTTGATAATAGATAGTTATTTAATGAATTGATTTTTCCTCTTATTTCATCTGTTTCTATATCATTTGTTAATACAGCAAACATTTCACCTCTAACGCGGCAACAATATTCATCACAATTTTGTTTTAACCATTTAGATATTTCAATAATTATTTTATCGCATTCCTTTGTACCAAGGATACTTATTAATGATTGGAAATCACAAATGTTAAATGTAATAATTGTATATGGATTTTTATTAGAATATAAATAATCCTCAATATCAATTATCCATTTAGAGAAGTTAAATAAATTTGTTAATTTATCAACATATAAATCTTCAAAATGCATACGATTTGCATATTCTGTTGAAAGCTTAATCGCGAATGTTTTAGATATTAGTGATAGAGCACTAACATCTGTTGGTTGCCAAAAACGATTAGAATAAATCATATCATATCTAGCTTGACCATAAACTTTACCATCATATACTAATTCAAATGCTAAAATAGCTGAAGTTTTTTCTTTTTTTAATTGTTCATAAATTGCTAAATCTTTATTAGAAGAAACTTGATTTATTTTAAGCATTTTAGTTTGATCATAAGACTTTTTCCAATTTGGTATATTTGATTTAGATGATGTAAGTGGAGTAGGAGGAAGAAGAGGTGAATTCCAAATTAGCTGATCTTCAAATTCATATGTTTCTGGATTCAAGAATATAACAGATATTCTATCTAACATGAAATAATTTCCAATTAAAGATAAGCTATCTTTGAAATCAGTTTTTAAATTTACCCTTCTATTTAATATCTCTATTATACCTGATATAACATTATAATTTGTGACAGAAGAATTATTAGATTCTAATTCTTTATCTTCAGTAATTATTTCATTATCCAAAGTTACTTCACCACATTTATGAGCTAAATAAATAATGAAGCAATTTTTACCTTTTTTCTTTCCTCTTTCCAATGCGGCTTCTGTCTTTTTAAGTAATAATTCAGGAGTATCTCCATCATTAGGATGTGATGCACAACCTACAGTCGCAGTAAGCTTTGCATTTTTAATGTTGCTTCCATTTAAGCTTGTGATTGAATTTCGTAATTCAGTACATACATTGTGAATATTATCATAATTGTCTTTTGTATACAATAATACTAAAAATTCATCGCCGCCAAGTCTTGCGACAAATCCATCATTTCCGACATATGCCTTTATTGCTGCAGCAACTTCAATTAATATCATATCACCAAACATACGACCGTATTTTTCATTGAATGTTTTGAAGTTATCAATATCAACTATCATTAATGCAAATTCTTTTTTCTCTTTTATTGCATCTTCGATTTCTTTTATCATATATGATTTAGTATAGCATTTAGTTAAATCATCTAGCTTAGTTCTATTTTCTTCAACATTTGAAGATAGTGAAAATAATAAATATTCCTCATCTAGCTTTAATCCTTTATATTTTATGTTAATAGGATTACCATCTAGCTGTGTATAACCGATAGTTAAAGTAAAAGGTGTTGATGGTGGTTCTAAATTAGTTAAGAACTTAGTTAATTTAAATCTAAATGAGTCAATTAATTTAAATGTATTCGCAAATATTGTACAAAACTCATCAATAGTTATATCTCTAGCGATTTCTTTTTCACCTTTATTAACTGTTACAATCATTTTAGTATTTTTATTAATGATAAATATAAGTTCGTTATACAGATATAGAATTGTTCTTAGCATATTTTTAATTTCCATATCACACCTCGTAAGCTTAA
>CADBQV010000169.1 GCA_902796895.1 uncultured Erysipelotrichaceae bacterium
GATGATCCAAATTGTAGCTGTCACCATCATGACCATGACCATGAAGGACATCATCATGCCGATGAAGTATTTGAAACTGTTGGACTTGAGACAGTTAAGAAATATAATATGGCTGAATTAAAATCAAACCTAGATAAAATCGCAAGAGGCGATTATGGTACTATCGTAAGAAGTAAAGGAATTATCCAAGGTGATGATTTAAAATGGTATGCATTTAATTTGACTATGCAAGAAGTATCTATTGAACAGTCTAAGGCAATACCTATTGGTAAGGTTGTTATTATAGGTTCTCATGCTAATTTAGATGAAGTTAAAAAATTATTCTAATTTGAGGTGAAATTGTGAAGGAAGTACCTCTATTTGTATTAAATGGATTTTTAGATAGTGGAAAAACTACTTTAATTAAAGAAATTATTGAAAATAACGAAGAATATCAACAATCTTCTACAGTTATTATCGCTTGTGAACAAGGCGAAATAGAATATGAAGAAGAGTGGTTAAAAAAATATAATGTAAGTATAGAATATGTAGAAAATCAAGAGGCATTTAGTGCTGATTTTATGCGTAATTTAGATAAGCATTATATGGCAGATAGATATGTTATTGAATATAATGCATTCTTTGATATTGATAAACAAGAATTTCCTAAATACATGACAATTTATCAACAAGTAACTTTAATTGATGCTAGTCAATTTAAAGTTATGTTTAATAATATGAAAAAGATATTTCAAAATATGGTTAAATATTCATCTTTAGTAATATTTAACCGTATTGAAGGAATAAAGGAATTAGGTCAATTTAGAAGACAAATAAGAGGCTTAAATCAACAATGCCAAATTGCCTTTGAACAACCTAATGGTTCCTTATCTACAATGCTAGATGAAGACTTACCTTATGATTTAAGTAAAGATGAAATAGCATTTGAAGAAGACGTATATCCTACATGGTATACTGAAGTATTTGATAATTATGAAAAATATTATAACAAGGTATTTAAATTTAAAACCTTTGTTAGAGATATAATTGATGATACTATTGTAATAGGAAGAAATGTAATGGTATGCTGTTCTGAAGACATTCAGTTTTTAGGCTATGAAGTTAAAAATGATTGTAAAAAAGAAGTTAAAATAGGTGATTGTATCTATTTAGAATGCACAGTTAACCATGAATTTTCAAAATTAGCAGGTGAAGAGGTAGTAATACTTCATGCGAAAAATATTACAGTACTTAAAAAAGAAGAAGATAAAGTTCTTGGAATGTAAAATGGTTGTTAATTCAACCATTTTTATTTGAAAAATTTATAAATTGAATTATAATATTCTATGCTTGAGGTGATATTGATGATTAAATTTAATACATTAAATACAGAAGAAACAATAAATATCGGAAAAAGAATAGGCAAGGTAGTAAAAAAAGGTGATGTAGTATTACTAACAGGAGATTTAGGCTGTGGTAAAACTCATATCGCAAAAGGTATAGGCCAAGCTTTAGGTGTTAAAAGAATTATCAATTCACCAACATTTACGATAGTAAAGGAATACATGGGTGATATAAAATTTTATCATCTAGATTTATATAGACTTGATGGGTTAAATAATGATTATGATTTAGAAGAATATATCGAATCAGATGGCGTATGTGCCATTGAATGGCCTCATCAAATTGATGAAATATTACCTAAGGAATATTTATCAGTCAATTTAAAAAGAATAAATGAAAACGAAAGAATAATTGAAATAGAAGGTATTGGAAGATATAAATTATATGAGGAGATGATTTAATGTATTCATTAATATTAGATTCTGCAACTAAATATTTATATATATGTATACTTAAAGATGAAAATATCTTATTTGAAAAATATTTAGAAGGAAAAGAAGGACACGCTAAAAACATTGTTAATATTATAAATGTAGGCTTAAATACAAATAATTTAGATGTATGTGATTTAAATGAAGTAATAGTAGGTGTAGGACCTGGATCTTATACTGGTGTAAGAATGGCAGTATGTGTAGCTAAAATGCTTGCTGAATTCATGCCTAATATTAAATTATATAAAATATCTACTCTAAAATTATTATCTTCTAATTTATGCGGAAGGGTACTTGTTATGATTGATGCAAGAAGAAATAATTCATTTGCTACAATCATTGATAATACTAATAATAAATATATATTAGAAGAAAAATTATACGAAAATGAATTCTTATTAAAACAAGAATATGACCACAAGGTTTTAGAGACAGAATATAAAGTAAATCCACTTTATGTCATTAAAAATAAAGAATTAGTAGAAAACCCAAGCTTACTTATTCCTAATTATTTAAGAGACACCGAAGCAGAAAGAAATTTACATGATTAGAAAAATAATAAAAGATGATATAGATAAAATCATCGAAATAGAAAATAAAACATTAAATGAAACATTAGGATATGATATGCTAAATAATATTATTGATAATAATATAATGGATGCATATGTATATGTTTTAAATGATATATTAGGATATATATCAATATCATTTGATGGATATACACTTGAGGTATTAAATTTTTGTGTTGATACTAAATATCAAAATGAAGGTATAGGCACTAAATTATTAAATTATGCAATTATTAATGCATATAAAAATAATTGTAAAAATGTTATTTTAGATGTTAAAAATAACAATTTTAAAGCAATTAATTTATATGAATCATTTGGCTTTAAATTAATTCATAGAAGATTAAATTATTATAAAGATAATATAGATGCTTTAGTATATGAATTAAAATTAAATGATTATAATAAAACAATTGATAAAGAATTATTAATTACATCTAAATATATTAAAACTAATGATTATATTAAATATTATGATGATTATCAATTTGATAAATATTATCATAATTTTTATAAGCTTTATAATTTAGATAAAATAAATGAAATAATAGAAGAAAATAAAGATAAACCATTTTTATGCTTCGAATATGATAAAGATTTTAATATAGATGGATTTATAGAAAAAGATATTAATATAGTTATGGCATCATTTATTAAAGCTATAAATATAAAAACAAATAATAAAGGTATTATTAATATTGTTAATGAAAATAATATAGATTCAGTTAAAAAATTCTTATATGAAGATTCTTTAAAATATGGTGAGAATTATTCAATAAAGAATACCAAAAGAATGATTGATTTTATATTAGATAATAATTCATATGGATTTATTATTAAAGATGATAATAAAATCATAGGATTTATAAATGCATATATTGAAAATGATATATGTGATTTAGAAAATTTCTTTATATTAGATGAATATCAAAAAAAAGGATATGGTTCTAATTTATTTAAATATGCCCTAGATTTTTGTAAAAATAAAGGATGTAATATAGTTACTTTAGTAGCTGATGACTTAGACAGCCCTAAAGAAATGTATAAAAAATGGGGATTTACTGAAATCAAAAAGACTTATTTTTTAAGAAGAGGAAAATAAAATGGAAAAAACAAATGTATGTCGTATATTAGATCAAAAGAAAATTAAATATGAAATGTTTGAATATCCTCATACTGATGGCGTTTGTGTAGATGGAATTGAGGTAGCAAAGCTATTAAATCAAGATTCTAATCAAGTATTTAAAACATTAGTATGTATATCTAATACGAAGCATTATTTTGTTTGTGTTGTAGGAGTAAGTCATGAATTAGATTTGAAAAAATGTGCTAAAGCATTTAATCAAAAATCATTAGAGATGATTCCTTTAAAGGATTTATTAAATACAACAGGATATATAAGAGGAGGATGCTCTCCTATAGGAATGAAAAAGGCATTCGAAACTGTAGTTGATATTGATGCCCTAAATTATTCAGAAATAATCTTTTCAGCAGGTAAAATAGGATATCAGGTTAAGATGAATCCTAAGGATTTAGAAAAATTAATTAAAGTTAAATTTTTAGATATAAAGAAGGTGGATTTATGCTAGTACTTGGCGTTGAATCAAGCTGTGATGAAACTAGTGTAGCTATTGTAAAGGATGGCAAAGAGGTTTTATCATGCGTTATTAATTCTCAAATTAAAATACATGAAAAATTCGGTGGTGTAGTACCAGAGATTGCATCTAGAAACCACGTATATCAGGTATCTATGGTATTTAAACAAGCATTTATAGAGGCTAATGTAAAACCTGAAGATATTGATTTAGTTGCGGTAACTAAAGGACCAGGCTTAATTGGATCTTTACTTGTTGGCCTTAATGCAGCTAAAACATTTGCCTTAATGTATAAAAAGCCAATTATTGGAATTAACCATCTTGCAGGACATATCTATGCAAATGCGATAGAGCACGAAATGAAATTTCCTTGTGTTGCATTACTTGTATCAGGTGGTAATACTGAATTAATATATATGAAAGATCATTTCGAATTTGAAATAATAGGTGAAACACTAGATGATGCAGTAGGTGAAGCATATGATAAGGTTGCCCGTGTTGTAGGATTACCTTATCCAGGAGGACCTCATGTAGATAGACTTGCACATTTAGGAAATGATACATATAAATTACCTAGAGTATATCTAGAGGATGGAAGCTATAATTTCTCATTTTCCGGACTTAAAAGTGCTGTAATTAATTTACACCATAACGCAATGCAACGAGGAGAAGATATAAACGTAAATGATTTATGTGCTTCATTTCAAGCATCAGTAACAGAAGTATTAGTAAGAAAAACATTTAAGCTTTGTGAAAGCCTAAATGTTAAAAATATTATAGTTGCTGGTGGTGTATCAGCAAATAAAGGATTAAAGGAAAGATTTAATTTAGAAAATAATAATAGATTTAATATATCTATTCCATCTATTAAATATTGTACAGATAATGCCGCAATGATAGGAGTTGCAGGATATTATCATTATTTAAAATATAAAAAATTTGATGATTTAGAATTGAATGCATCAGCATCACTTGAATTAGAATAATGGAAAATATAATATTAATTATCGCAAACATCCTATCATTAATTGGTAATGCATTATTTACATTATCATCTATTTTAAGAAATAAAAAGAAGATATTATTATTTCAATCATCTAACTATATACTTGCTATAATATCTGAATATATGACTAAAGCATATAGTGGAATGGTTCAAGAAGGAATGTCTTTAATAAGAAATATAATATTATTATTTGTTAAATCATCTAATAAGATTATAAAATTAATAATTACACTTACATGTGTTACAATAGCAGTTATAGCAGGTATATTAATAAATATCTTTTTAAGTGGTAATGTTTGGTATGGCTACTTACCTGTTTTAGGTACTATAGTATATTCAACTGCAGTAATACTTGCATTTATGATTAATTTTTCAGAAATTAACAGTGAGCTTGTAATTAAAATAGGATTATTAATAAATTCATTTATATGGACAACATATGGATATTTTGTTATGCTATATCCAATAATGATTTTTAATATAATAACTATTATTTTATGTATTATATCTTTTATAAGAATTAAAAAAATTAAAAATAAAATTAAAACTGAAAAGAATATGGAGCTAATAAATGAATGATAGCTCCATATTTTTAATAATTTTTTTATTTTTTTTAATATTTTTTCAAAAAAAATTAATATATTCTGACTATTATTATACGAGGAGGAAAATATTAATATGAAAAAAGATGAAGTATTAAAGAATGTTTTATCTGATAATGATAGGTTTAGAGATATAATTAATAATGCTTTATTTGATGGTAAAAATACGATCAAAGAAGAAAATCTATCTGATTTAAACATTGAATATGATTATTATAGTGAAGGGAAATATAATAAAAAAATAAGAGATTTATTAAAATCTTGTGTTCTGAAAAAAGATGATTTATTAAATTATGTCGTATTTGGAATTGAAAACCAAATTGAATATGACAAATATATGGCTTTAAGATGTTTAGAATATGATTTGTTAGAATATGAAAGACAAATATATATTGAAAAATTAAAAGATTTTAAGCCAGTATTAACATTAGTCATATATTATGGAAAGACTAAATGGAAAAACAAAAAATTAAGTGATATAATAAAAGTGGATAAGGTATGTGATGCATTAAATGTAGATAA
>CADBQV010000170.1 GCA_902796895.1 uncultured Erysipelotrichaceae bacterium
GAAATGTATGAAATGCTAGAATTCTTAAAGGATCATATGCCAAAGGATAAGCCAAGATATTTAATGGGTGTAGGATCTCCTGATGATTTAATTGTTGGATCAATGAATGGCATTGATATGTTTGATTGCGTATTACCAACAAGAAACGCAAGACATGGCACTGCCTTTACTCATGAAGGAAAAATACAAGTTAAAAATCAAAAGCTTAAATTATCAAATGAACCACTTGATAAAGAATGTGATTGTTTCGTATGTAAAAATTTTAAAAGAGGTTATTTAAATCATTTAGTAAAATCAGAAGAAATCCTTGGAATGAGATTGATTACATATCATAATTTATATTTCTTAAAAACATTAATGAAGGATATAAGAGAAGCAATAAAGGAAGATAGATTATTAGATTTTAAAAATGAATTTTTTAAAAAATTCGGTTATGAATCATAAAATATAGGTGTCCATTTCTTTTTGGACATCTTTTTATGTATAAAAAACTTGATAAAATGATATGAAATATTATATAATAATATTAAGATTTAGAGGTGAGTATAAATGTTCATAGATGTTTCACCACAAATATTATGGGTAATTATCTCAATTTCTGCAGTTATTGCACTTATATTAATTATCTTATTAGTATTCTTCTTGAAAAAAGGTAAGAAGCATAAAAAGATTAAAGTTGATGAAGAATTTATTAATAACCTAATAAGCTTATTAGGTAGTGAAAAGAATATAAAAAATGTATTAGTTGATAATGGAAGATTAAAAATTGAAGTTAATGATTTAGAAACTGTAAATTTAGAAGGAATAAAATCTATAAGTGAAACTGGATTATTCGTTACAGGTAATATTATTAAGGTTTTATTCAAGCATGACTCTTTTCTTATCAAATCAATTTTAGACAAGAGAATCTAGGAGGCTAATATGATAGAAAAACAATTTAGAATAACTAATGAACAAGGCATACATGCTAGACCTGCGACAACACTTGTTAATGTATGTATGAACTTCGAATCAACAATAACACTTGAAGCATTAAAAAAAGAAGTAGATTTCAAATCTATAATGGGTGTTATGTCATTAGGCATTTATAGTGGAACTACAATTACTGTTAAATGTGATGGCAAGGACGAAAATGAAGCTATGGCAGATATTAAAGCTAAAATAATCGAGCTTGGCTTAGGTAAAGAATTATAATTAGTTATGAAAATAAATTGATTTAGGTCAATTTATTTTTACTTTTGGAGGTATTATTATGGATTATTACAAAATGGGTTTAGAGCTTACTAAAAAGCTTGTTTCATATGATAGTGTATTAAAAGAATATAAAGAAAATGATTTAATGCCATTTGGTAAAGGCAATTATGATGTTTTAAATTTCTTTTTAAATTACGCTAAAGATGATGGATTTACTGTTAAAAACATTGATAATTATGTTGGATATGTTGAATATGGATCTGGTGATGAAATACTTGGTATATTAGCACATCTAGATGTTGTTCCTTATAAAAAAGAAGAATGGGATAGTAATCCATTAGAGCTTATAATAAAGGAAGATAGAATGATTGCAAGAGGCGCAATTGATGATAAAGGACCTCTTGCTGCATCATATATGGCACTTAAAAAAATAAAAGATGAAGGTTTTATTCCAAATAAAAGAATAAGATTAATTGTAGGCTGTGATGAAGAATCAGGATCTAGATGTCTTGAAAGATATATAGAAAAAGAAGGAAACATTGATTTAGGATTTTCTCCAGATGCTAATTTCCCATTAATTTATGGAGAAAAGGGAATTGGTTCATTTGATATTACATCAAATAATAAAGATAATGTAATTTCATATTTTGATTCTGGCGATAGATATAATATAGTACCTTCTAAGGCTATATTTAAATTAAATGTTGATTTAAAAAATGAATTCTTATCATATTTAAAAGAAAATAATTATAGTGGTAATGTTGATGGTGAAATATATGAAATACAAGGAAAAGCAGCACACGGAAGCTTACCACAAGAAGGAATAAATGCCATTACACTGGCAACTGAATTCATTTCTAAATATACTGATTCAAAATTAGCTAAATACCTTCATTTATATACTTCATTTGATCCATTTGGTAAAAAATTTAAATTCAATATGGAAGATAAATATATGGGTAAAACTACATCTAATTTAGCAATATTAAAATTAGATGATAATGGCTTTAAATTAGGATTTAATGTTAGAGTATGTAATAATGATAATTATGAATTAATTGAAAAAAATATTAAAGAAATAAATAAAGAATATAATTATAATTTTAATTGGTTACATAAATCAGATGTTCATTTTGTATCTCCTGAATCTAAATTAGTAAAGACATTAATGAATTCATATCAAAAGGTTACTAATGATTATAAAAA
>CADBQV010000171.1 GCA_902796895.1 uncultured Erysipelotrichaceae bacterium
CAAACAATCCGGTGGTAGTGGTTTCTATGGTGTTGTTAAGATGAGATTTGAACCAGCTGAAGAAAACGTCTTCGATGAAGAAGTCTTCGGTGGAGCCGTTCCTAAAAACTATTTCCCAGCTGTTGAAAAAGGTTTCTTTGAAGCATGTGAAAAAGGCTTACTTGCAGGTTATCCTGTAATTGGCGTTCATGCTATATTAAAAGATGGTAAATATCACCCAGTTGATTCAAATGAATTAGCATTCAAGATGGCTGCAATATTAGCATTTAAGGATGCATATCCTAACTGCAAGCCAATTATCCTTGAACCAATTATTAAAATAGTTGTTACAGTTAATGGCGATGTAGTTGGTGATATTTTATCTGATTTAAATCAAAGAAGAGCTAAAATTATTGGTATGGATGTAAATTCAGTAGGTCTTCAAAAGATTACTGCATTAGTTCCTGAATCTGAAATTTTAGAATATGTAAATGATTTAAAGAGTATCACTCAAGGTGCCGGCTTCTTTAATAGAGAATTCTATAATTATGAAAAAGCACCTCAAGATATTCAAGAAAAATTAATTAAGGCTTACGCAGAAGCTAAATAATTTAAAAAAAGGGTTAATTTTACAAAAAATTAATCCTTTTTTAAGTGTATAATTTTAAAATTTATTATATAATAAATTTGTTTGGAGGTTTACTATATGAAAAATGAATGGAATTTAGAATTAATCTATAAAAATAAAGAAGATTATGAAAATGATATTAAAAATGTCTTAAATTATGTTAGTGAATTAGAATCACTTAAGGGGAAATTAAATAATAAGGATTCAATATTAAAATATTGTAAATATAATACATTATTTGAACAAACATTATCTAAAGTATTTTCATATGCTCATCAAAAGCATGATTTAAATCAAAAGGATATTGATTCATTTAAAGAATTTCAAAGAATATATCAATTATATTTACAATCAATATCTAAATTATCTTTTATTGAACCAGAATTATTAAATAATGATTTAGAATTTTTATTAGATATTTGTAAAAATAATAAGGAAGTATGTCAATATAAATTTATATTTGAAAAAATATTTAAATTACAAGAACATGTAAGAAGTGTTGAAATTGAAGGTGTAATGTCAGCTTATAACGATTCAACATCAGGATATACTAATTTATATGATAATTTAGTAGTTAAAGATAATAAGCCTAAAGAAATTGAAATCAATAATGAAAAAATAAGTGTATCAATGGCTAATTATTCTTTATTACTTGAAAATACAAAAAGCCAAGATGATAGAAGAAAAATTGCAGAAGCTCAGTATTCATTTTATCAAGATCATAAAAATACCTTTGCAGGAATTTATAAAGGTATAATGGCATCACTAAATGCTGAAAGAATTAATAGAGGATATAAATCAACTTTAGAATTCTTACTTGATAGAAATAATATATCAACTGATGTATTTTTATCTTTAATTGATGTTGCAGCTAACAATAATGATGCAATTAAAAAATATTATGATTTAAAAAAGAAATATTTTAAATTAGATAAATTATATACATTTGATAGATTCTTACAAATTAATAAATCTAATATTGATTTTTCTTATGAGAAAATGAAAGAATTAGTATTAGATGCTGATAAATTCTTTGGTGATGATTTTTATAATAAAGCTAAATTAGCATTAGAAGATGGAAGAGTATCAGTAGAAGCTAAAGATGGTAAGACTACAGGTGCTTATTCAACAAGCGTATATGATAGTGGTACATTTATCCTACTTAATAATAACAATAGCTTAGATTCTGCATTTACACTAGCCCATGAGGCAGGACATTCAATACATTCAATTTATTCAATTGAGGCACAACCATTTGAATTATCAGAATATACTATCTTTGTTGCTGAAGTAGCATCTACATTTAATGAAGCAAGATTCTTAGATTATTTATTAAGTAAGACAAATAATAAAGAAGAAAGAATTACATTACTTCAAAAGGCTATTGATAATATAATTGCGACATTCTACCGTCAAGCATTATTTGCTAATTATGAATATTTAGCATTTAAAAAATATGAAGATGGTGAAGTTATCGATTCAGAAGTATTATCTAATATAATGAAAGATCTATATATGAAATATTATGGTTTAAATTTAGATGATGAAGAATTTACTAAATTAGTTTGGGTATATATTCCTCATTTATATCATAGTCCATTTTATGTATATCAATACGCAACAAGCTATGCAGCTAGTGCTTTAATTTATGAAAATGTTAAAAATGGTGATAAAGAAGCATTTGATAAATATATTAATTTATTAAAATCAGGTGGCAGTGATTATCCTATTAATTTACTTAAAAAAGCAGGCGTTGATTTAACTAAGAAGGATGCCTTCTTAGCAGTAGCTAGAAAGCTTGATATGTTAGTTAATAAGCTTGAAGAAGAATTAAAATTATAATTATGGAAGATAAAATATTATTATATAGTAAAAAATATCGTAAGCATCAATTAAGATTAACTAAAGTAATTACCATAATGATTTTTATATTTGGTATATTATGTATTATTGGTGGTACCTTTTTATCATTTTATTTTTCAAATGATATAAAAGTATTTATAGGGGTTATAGTAGTTATTAGTGGTATTTTAGATATTTTATTATCATTTAAATTTAATAAAAGAATGACAAATACAATTAATGATTATTCTGATACTGAATGTGCAAGAAGATATTGTAAGGTATATGGAATAAGCTTAGAAGAAGAAAAAAAATAAGAATCGACTTGATTCTTATTTTTTGTTTTTCTTATCTTTTTTGTTATCTTCAATACCATTAGATTCGTTCATTGAACGCATAACAGCTCTTACTTGTTTTTCTGATGGTGTTCTACCCATTTGAGCCATCATAATTCTAATAGTTTCTTCACTAATAGGTGGATTTTCCTTTAAGTGCTTTTTGAATAATTTTCTAGTAACAAAGAATGTAGTAATAGCACTTGCTAAAATTACTAGAATTAATATAATGATAAATTGCCATATTTCAAACCACATAGTAAATAACTCCTTTAAAATAAACTAGATATATTTTACACTTTTATTGTATAAAATTCAATATTAAATCGATTTTTATTATATAAAATATTTACATAAATATTTATTTACAAAATATCTAAATAAATGGTATAATAAAGAAAAAAGGAGGATGTAGTTATGCCTAGAAAAGTAGTTGAAGATGCTTGTATCGCATGTGGTGCTTGTGCTGGTGAATGTCCAGTAAGTGCAATTACTGTTGATGACGTTTCTCATATCGATGCAGATACTTGTATTGATTGTGGAGCTTGTCAAGGTGTTTGTCCAGTAGACGCAATCGTTGAAGCATAATTTTATAAAATAAAAAAGAAACTGATGATTAATTTCATCAGTTTTTTTGTTAAAAAAACCATTAAGTTTAATCTTAATGGTCACTATGCTTTAGCTTTATTTTTCTTAAATGAATTTTCAGTTCCATTTAATAATCTTTTATAATTTTTAATATGTTTTACAAATATTAATATAGATACTAAGCTTATTATTATACATGTTGTAAGTGATGTCTTACTTATTATATATAAGCCATCATTAATATCAATATTAGGTATACCTACAAAATATAATACCCATGATGTTATTAATACAGTAAGTGTTGCGAATGTAGATGCAAGTGATACATAACCAGTTGAATATAAGACTATTACAAATGCTACTAAGCATAATAGTCCAGCTAAAGGACAAATTAGAAGAACTACACCAAGTGATGTAGCAACTGCCTTACCACCTTTAAAATCTAAGAATATTGAAAATGAATGACCAAGTATAGCAGCAAGGCCAAACCATAAATCCTCAATAGGAAGTGTACATACATTTGTTAATCTTAATGTTTTAACAATGATTATAATTACCATTCCTTTAAATACATCTAAGAAAAATACTATAAATCCTATTTTTTTTACCTAAAACTCTAATAGCGTTTGTTGAACCAATATTTTTGCTTCCATAGTATCTAATATCTTTATCACAGGCAAGTTTACCAACAATTATTCCAAATGGTATTGAACCTATAAAATAAGATATTATAAGAAGTAATATTGAAAGTAATATATATGAAGTTTCTACTGTAGATAAAAACATATAATCAACTCCTTTAAAAACATACATATTATACAATAATATATATAAATATGCAAAATAATTTCAATAAATTTAAAACCAATTTTTTATTTTTAAATTATTGTTAAAAAAGTTCAAAAAATAGTTATGAAAGTATATTTTCATTTATTGTTAATAATTAACATTTATGTTAATATATTAAATGGTATATATTTTTTAAGGGGTTGATGAATAGTGGCCAAAAACACATATGACGATAGCTCGATAACAGTGCTTGAGGGACTTGAACATGTTAGAAAACGTCCTGGTATGTATATTGGATCAACAGATGAAAGAGGTTTACATCATCTTGTATGGGAGATTGTTGATAACGCAATAGATGAAGCACTTGCTGGCTATGGTAAGGAAATCGATGTTACAATTAATGAGGATAACTCAATTACAGTAGAGGATAATGGCCGTGGTGTACCATGTGGTATGCATCCTACTGGAAAAAACACAATGGAAATTATTTACACTAAGCTAAATGCTGGTGGTAAATTTGATAATAATGCATATAAAACATCTGGTGGACTTCATGGTGTAGGTGCATCTGTTACAAATGCACTTTCTACATATATGATAGTTACATCATATCGTGATGGAAAGATTCATCAAATTAAATTTGAAAATGGTGGTAAAAAGGTATCTGATGTTGTAATACTTGGTGAAACTAGAAAGACAGGTACTACAGTTACATTTAAACCAGATTCAGAAATCTTTTCTACAACAGTTTATAATTTCGATACAATAAAAACTAGATTAAGAGAATCTGCCTTTTTAATTAAGAACCTTAAGATGGTTATTATTGATAGAAGAAATGGTAAAAAAGAAGAATTCGTATATGAAAATGGTATTTCAGAATATGTAGCATTCCTAACTAATGGTAAAAAGCCACTTCATAATGTTGCTTATTTTGAAGGTGTATATAATGTTCCAGATGTAAATGATGAAATCGAAATAGAAGTAGCTTTACAATTTACAAATGATTATAATGAAAAAATTGTTTCATTTGTTAATAATGTTAAAACTCAAGATGGTGGTACACATGAAACTGGTTTTAAATCAGCACTAACAAAAGCATTTAATGATTATGCTCATAAAATGAAATTAATTAAGGATAATCAAACATTAGAAGGTGCTGATATAAGAACAGGTATGACTGCAGTTGTATCAGTAAGAATCAGTGAAAAGCTACTTGAATTTGAAGGACAAACTAAAGGTAAATTAGGTACTCCTGCAGCTAAAAGTGCAGTAGATACTATATTATCTGAAAAATTAGGATATTTCTTAGTTGAAAATAAATCATTATCAGAAGCACTTGTTCAAAAGGCATTAAAGGAAGCTGAGGCTCGTGCTGCATCTAGACGTGCAAGAGAGCAAGCAAGACTTGATAAGAGCCAAAAGGGTGAAAAGAATATTTCAGCTAAGCTTGCCCCAACAAGTGAGAAAAATAAAGAAATTAATGAGTTATATTTAGTTGAGGGTGATTCAGCTGGTGGTTCTGCAAAGCAAGGAAGAGATAGAAGATTCCAAGCTATTTTACCTTTACGTGGTAAAGTATTAAATACTGAAAAGGCAACACTAGAAGCTGCAATGCAAAATGAAGAAATATCAACTATGATATATACAATTGGTGCTGATTATGGTGCTAAATTTGATTTGAAAAAATGTAATTATAAAAAGATTATAATTATGACCGATGCCGATGATGATGGTGCCCATATTCAAGTATTATTATTAACATTCTTCTTTAGATATATGAAGCCACTTGTTGAAGATGGAAGAATATATTTAGCATTGCCTCCACTATTTAAAATAACTAAACGTGGTAAAAAAGAAGAAATAGTTTATGCATGGACTAATGAAGAAAAAGATAAAATATTAAAAGAATGTAAATGTCCTACTATATTACAAAGATATAAAGGACTTGGTGAAATGAATGCTGAACAGCTTTGGGAAACAACAATGAATCCTGAAACTAGAACTTTAGTTAAGGTAGGAATTGATGATGAGGCTGAGGCTGAAAACCAAATTGAAGTATTAATGGGTAGTGATTCAAATAGAAGACGTGAATGGCTAGAAAACCATGTTCAATTTACACTTGAAGAAGAGGAAGGAGAATAAAAATGGCTAAAGATTCAATAAAGAAAAAGCTTGATATTTTCCTTGCTGAAAAATTTCAAGAACTAAGATTAGAAGAAGCTTTAGGTGATAGATTTGGAAGATATTCTAAATATATTATTCAAGATAGAGCTATTCCTGATATAAGAGATGGCTTAAAGCCAGTTCAAAGAAGAACTTTATATGGTATGAATGCCCTAAAGGTAACAGCTAATGCCCCATATAAGAAAAGTGCGAGAATCGTTGGTGAAGTTATGGGTAAATATCACCCACATGGTGACTCATCAATTTATGAAGCATTAGTACGTATGTCTCAAAGCTGGAAAATGTCAGTACCTTTAATTGATATGCACGGTAATAATGGATCAATTGATGGTGATGGACCTGCCGCAATGCGTTATACAGAAATTCGTCTATCAAAAAATGCTGAATATTTGCTTGAAAATATTGATAAGCAAACAGTACCATTTATTCCTAACTTCGATGATGAAGAAATTGAACCAACTGTCCTACCTGCAAGATTCCCAAATTTACTTGTAAATGGTTGTATGGGTATATCTTCAGGTTATGCAACATATATTCCAACACATAATATTAATGAGGTTGTTAATGCTACAATCGCGAGAATTAATAACCCTAATATGACTGTTGATGATTTACTTGAAATAATGCCAGGACCAGATTTCCCTACTGGTGGTATTGTAATGGGAAAAGAATCTATTAGAGAAGCATTTTTAACAGGTTCTGGTGCTGTAATAGTAAGAAGTAAATATCATATTGAAAAACAAGATAATGGTGCTGATAGAATCGTTATTGATGAAATTCCTTATGATATTTTCAAATCTAAAACAGTTGAAAGAATGGAACAATTAAGAATGGATGGCAAGGTTCCTGATGTAGCTGAGGTAAGAGATGAATCAGGTAGAGATGGACTTCGTATTGCTATCGATTTAAAGAAGGATGCTAATGCGGAAGCTATTATTAATTTCTTCTTTAAAAACACAGATTTACAAAAAAACTGTAGCTATAATATGGTATCAATTTGTAATCGTAGACCTATGAAATTAGGTGTAATTCCTATGCTTGATGCTTATATCGATCATCAAAAGGAAGTTGTTACAAATAGAACTAATTATAATTTAAATAAGGATAAGAAAAGACTTCACATTGTTGAGGGCTTAATAAAGATGATTGATGTTACAGATGATGTAATTCATACAATCAGAAAAAGTGAGAATAAGCAAGATTCTATCAATAACTTAGTTAGAGGCTTTGATACAGATAAAGGACATATCGCTTTTACTGAAATTCAAGCTGAGGCAATTGTTATGATGCGTCTATATGCATTATCTCATCAAGATATAAATGCATTAATTGAAGAAAATAAACAATTAAATTTAAATATTGAAGAATATAATAAAATATTATCTAGTGAAAAAGAATTACTTAAGGTTATTAAGCATGAATTAGCAGAAATGAATAAAGTATTAGTATGTCCTAGACGTACTGAAATTGTTGATGAGGTTAAAGCTATTAAATTAGATGAAACAGATTTAATTTCTAAAGAACAAACTGTTGTATGTATTTCTAAAGAAGGTTACTTAAAAAGAGCTAATTTAAAAGCTTATAATTCAAGCAAATCAAATGGCTTAAAGGAAGACGATTCAATAATTTATTTAAAAGAGGTATCTACACTAGATACATTATTAATATTTACTAATTTAGGTAATTTCATATACTTACCTGTATATAAAATACCTGAAGTAAAATTTAAAGATACTGGTACATTTATTTCAACAATTGTTCAAACACAATCAAAAGAAAGATTTGTAAGTGTATTTACAATAAGTGAATTTAGTGATAACTATACTTTAATTCTTGCAAGTAAAAAAGGTGTTATTAAGCAATGCTTATTATCTAATTTCAATATCAATAGATATACTAAGCCAGTTAAAGCAATTAAATTAACTGATGATGAATTAGTATCTGTAGATATGATTAAAGAGCCACTTGAGGTTATGGTATTTACTAAAAATGCTGAAGCATTAAGATTTAGAGCATCTGATGTATCATTATATGGTACAAATGCTGGTGGTGTAAAAGGTATTAACCTTAAAAATGGTGATGAGGTTGTAAGTGTTATTTATTGTAATAAAAATGATGATTTCATTTTACTTACAAATAGAAATACAATTAAACGTATGAAAGTAACTGATGTATTACTAACTAAAAGATCTAGATCAGGTTCACCAGTTATTAAGAAATTAAAATCTAATCCTTATTTATTAATAGATGCTAAAAAGATGACACCAAATCAATATAAAGAAAATGTCAATATCTATTTAGTATATAAAAATGGTAACGAGACTATTAAAGCATTTGATTTAAAATATAATGTATCTGATTCAGGTAAATTAATTGAAAAAACAAATCCTGATTTAAAGGTTATAGTTGAAATGCAACTAGATAGTCCTAAAAAGCCAGACGCATCAGTTTCACCTGATTATTTAATTGAAGAGGTTCATGATTTATTTAATCAAGATTTTGGAATTGATGATGAAGCTCCTATTGTTACATCTAAAAAGGAAAAGGATAAAACTAAAAATCTATTTGATGAATTAGATGAAATTTTAGCAATTGAATCTAATGATAAAATAGATAATTCAAAAAATGATAACCAAGAAAAAACTAAAGAAATGAAGTTTAAGAGTATTTCACTTTTTGATGATGATGACAAATAATCATAATTTAAGGCCTAAAATTACCCAAATTTTGGGCTTTTTATTATTTATAAGTAAAATATATGATAAAATTCTAAATATTTAAATAAATGGATATATTTGCATATCCTTAAAAAAGTGTTTTTTCTTGAAATTAAAGCCAATATTATTTATAATATAATAAATGGTATTCTAGTGAGGGAAACAATATGAGAAAGTTTAAACAGGTTGTAGGACCAGAAGCCCTAGAATTAGGTCTGGTCAAGGAAGAAGAAACTGAACAAGAAGATGACTATAAACTAGATGTAAACTGTCTAGATGTCGTTTTAGAAAGAATTGAAGGTGGCTTAATTGGTACCCTTCGTATTGAAGATGAAATAAATAAGCCTTTGTTAAAAAAGGATGATTTAGTTCATATTAGAACTCCTCAAAGAATCGAAAAAAGAGATATATTATTATATAAGACTCATGATGAATACTTTTTAAGAAGAGTTATTAAATTTAAAGATGAAAATATTTATGTTGCAGGTGACAATGAACATGAATATCATATAATTCATAAAACAGATGTTATTGGTAAGGTTATAGGAAGACAAAGAAGAAAAAGATATAAAAGCTTCACTATAAATCCAAATAATTTCTATAATTTTAAAAAGGTAAATTTAGCTTATTTTAGATTAAAAGATCGTATCTTAGATTATGAAGATGATATTAATAGCCAGGCACTTGAAGCAGCTATGCAAATTCAAAATCAACAAGAAACTCCAAAGGAAGAATATCATTATGATTTCGACTTAGATAAAGAATTAGTAGATTTCTTAAATCCAGACGAGCTTGTTAAACAATATTATGCATCATTTAATGAAGTTGAAGAAGTTCAATATGTCGATGAATTTGGTAATCCAATTGATCCAAATGAAATATCAGATGATGATGAGATTTTAACTGAAGAAGAAATGATTGAAGAAAAAGTTAGTAAGATTGACGAAAATGAAGCAGTTGAAGGTGCAGAATATGCAAATGAAGAAATTGTACTTGATCCTGATTCAAAATTAAAAGAAGCAAATTATTTATATACTGAAGAAGAAAAATTAGATGATATTGATGAATCTGAATTATCCAATTTAGATGATTCAAATACTGAATCTGAAGAAAATAAATAAAGATATATATTATGGAATCCTTCAAATGGGATTCCTTTTATTTTATATAAAATAAAGAATTATAGCTTAATATAATTTCAAATAATTAACTAGTATTAAAAACTAGTAAAGATATTTTATAAAAATATTTATTGTAATAAACGATATTGCTTATATATTTTATAGAAAATTAGATCAAAAAAAGTTTGGTATTATC
>CADBQV010000172.1 GCA_902796895.1 uncultured Erysipelotrichaceae bacterium
ATAATTAGAGAATTTTTCTTGTTTATATATTTCTACATTTCTATTTAAAAAATCTTCTCTAATTATATGCTTTGATGATTTAATTTTATTTAATAAATCAATTAAACCTATTTTTAAATCATTAAAGAATACATCTAATTCTTTAGTTAAAATACCTTTTTCACAATCATTTAATAAATTATCATATAGTATTGGTAATTTATTGTCTCTTAAATTTATTTCTTCTCTTTGAATATTTATAACTTCTTTAAATGAATCTTTAAATAAATTATAATCTTTATTTTCTTTAGCATTTAACCAAGAAACATAAGCATTTGAATATACTTGATTTCTTTTTAAATCAAATTCAGGTGTGATATTTTTTTCTTTTAAATAAGATTCATATAATTTTTCAATTAATAATCTATCATAATATTCTAAATTATCTTTTTCTTTATATAAATCAATAACTAATTTATTAACATTATCATTATGTAATATTTTAAATAATTCATTAGAAAAATAATTCATTGTATTATTTTGATTTTCATATGCATCTTTAGGTGCTGTAGTTTCTAAATCAAAATACATAATGTTTATAGCATGCATATATATTCTAGCTTTAGCTAATATTTCTTTTAATTCTTTTAATTTATCATTCATATTAATACTCCTATTTTAGTTAATTTATTAAAGAAAAAAGGCCATTTGGCCTTTTTATTAATTATCCATTCTTACTGGTAAAATTAATTGAGTTAAATTAGAGTCCATATCTCCTCTAATTATAAATGGTCTAATTTCACCACTAATATTTAAAGATATTTCAGTTGAAATAAAGCTCTTTAATGCTTCAAGTAAATATCTTGATGAAAAGCCAATAGTTATAGGTGAATTAGTTTCTAGGTTTGTAGGAATTAATTCTTCTCTAGCATCACCGATATTTGTATTATTACAAGATATTTCAACTATACGATCTTTTTTAATTGAGAATTTAATAATAGAGAATGTAATTTCTTTATCTGTAGTTTTATCTCTTGGTGAAAGTAATGATACTCTTTCTACTGCAGATGCTAATTCATCTTTATTAAATTTAACAACAATTGGGAATTCATTTGGTATTAATCTTGATGTATCAGGATAATTACCATCTAATAATCTTGTTTGGAAGCAAACATGATTATAAGTTACTAATAATTTATTTTGAGTGAAATATAAATTTAAATCCTCATTATAGCTATCAATTGCTTTACATAATTCTTCTAAAGATGAAGATGGTATAGTAATATTAAAATCATTTTCTGATTCAATTGATACTACCTTTTGTGCTAATCTAAATGAATCTGTAGCTGTAGCAATTAATTTATTACTGCTGCAATTTAAATTTAAACCAGTTAAAATTGGTTTTTTCTCAGATTGTGCAGTAGCAAATACAGTTTCTTTTACGATTGATTTGATAACTTCTGCTTTAATCTTTAGTGGATTATCTTGGCTAACAAAATCAATTTTTGGATAATCAAGTGGATCCATTATATGTAATTTATATTCACCTCTATCAGCTTTGATAATTAATATTTTATCATCTGATACACATAAATTTATTTTTCTTGAATTAATTTTTTTAATAATATCAATAAAGAATCTTCCTGGTACAACTGTTTTACCTGGAGTTTCAATTTGTAATCTTGAATCAGCAATATCTACTTCAACAGATATATCAGAATTGCTTGATGTCATAAATAAATCTGTATCAGTTGCGTAAAGCATTATTCCAGTTAAGATATGCATTGGAGTTTTAACAGGTAAGCCTTTTGAAATAATATTCAAATTTTCAAGTAAAATGTCTCGTTCGATTGTTAAATTCATATTTCCTCCTAAAAAAGTTAATTAATTATATTTAATAATTATAATAATAGCTGTGGATTTGTGGATAAGTCCAAAAATGCACGTTAAATTCAGTATTTATTATATCATAATATATGTGGAAAATAAAGAATTATCCACATTATATTAAACTTTTTTCATTATTGCTTCTATCGCTAATTCTAATTGATTATTAGTTTTTATTTCAGCTTCTATCTTATTAAATCCATTAACTACAGTTGAATGATCAAGTCCATTTAAAATATTTCCAATTTTAGAATATGTTAATTCATATCTAGTTCTTAAAATATACATAGCTATTTGTCTTGGAAGTACTATATTAGCTTTTCTAGATGATCCTAAGATATCTGCAACACTAATACTATACATACTAGCTATTACACTTAATAAATTATCATAATTACTGCTTGGTTCTGTCTTTTTATTTGCTAAAAAGATATTTAAGGCATCTTTTGTCATTTGTAAATCAGGCTTTTTGTTATACATTTTAGCCCACATAATAACTCTATTTAAGGCACCTTCAAGCTCTCTTACGTTATCTGTGAAGTTTTCTGCGATATATTCGATAACCTCATCATCGAATTTTTCTTCAGATCTTTCTTCCATTTTCTTATGTAAGATATTTATACGTTGTTGTAAGTCTGGTTGATTAATATCTACGATACCACCCATTTGAAAACGAGTAGTTAATCTATCCATAAAGCCATTTAATTTATTTGCTGGCTTATCTGATGTAATAACAATTTGTTTGTGTTTATTATCCATTGAATTAAAAATATTGAAAAATTTAACTTGTGTTCCATCTTTGTTAGTAAGCATTTGAATATCGTCAATTAATAAAACATCAATATTATCATATTTTTCATCAAATGCTTGGAAATTATTACCATTTATTACAGCTTTAGAATAATCATTTAAGAAATCATGAGCTTGTACATAAACTATTTTATAGTTTACATCCTTATCTGCAATATAATTACCAATAGCCATCATTAAATGGGTCTTACCTAAGCCTGAACCACCAAAGATATATAATGGGTTTAAGACAACACCTGGGTTTTCTGCAACCTTTAAGGCAGTTAAATATGCTAATCTATTTGAATCACCTACAACAAATGATTCAAAATTTTGATTTAAGTTTAAATCATTATTAGCAAGTGGAACAAATTTATTAACTGGCTTAGATTTAATTTCTTCTTCTATTACAAATTTTAATCTAATATTTTTATTAGTAACTTCTTTTTTGATTTCATCAATTGATTTATAATAGATGTTATTAATATTATGTTTTATATAAGATGAAGGAACTAAAATAGATACTATTCCATTTTCAGCACTTACTACTCTTCTTACATCACTAAAGTTTTGTTCAAATGATGCTTGACTTAACATTTTTTGTAATCTATCTTTAATTTCGTTCCAAATTTGTTGATATTCTTCCATAAAAACCTCCAAAGAATAATCTATTTAATTATAAAATACATAATTAATACTAAAATTTCTCGAAATTATAATATCATAAAAAAAAGACGTTTCAAGTAAAAGTTTTCCACAATTTTTGTGGATAAGTTTTACGAATTTTTTTATTTTTTTTAGTTTTTTGTGGATAACTTATGGTAAAAAATGGGATAAATCCTATATTTTTTCTATTTTTTAACATATAAACATGTGGATTAATGTGTTGAAAAGTTATCCACTATTTTTAAAAAAATTATTAAAATTAAATTATTTATTTTTATTTTTCTATTTCATCCTTATTTATATATTATATTTTTAAGATTTCTTACAATAAAATCTTAAAATGTTCGATAAAATGACTCATTTATTAAATTATATTGCTAGAAATTTACAATTATGGTAAAATGTGTTACGTGGAAGCTGTTTTTAAAAATAATGTTTTATTCATGAAGGGAGAAAAGAATGAAAAAGAAATTGGCTGTTGTTGCTCTTGCATTATTAGCTAGTGCTGGCGTAGCAAGCTGTGCTAAATCAGATGATAATGGTGGCAAAGAAGAAAAACCATCAACATCAACAAATGATCCTAGTACGACTACTACCCCTCAAACTAATCCTACTACTGATACAGGCGTAACAACTACAGAGATTGTTGTTAATAAATATACTGTTAAGATTAACAATACAAATTCAAGTGCAGGTTCTGTAACTGGCGATACTGGTGAATTTGCAGAAGATTCAAATATAACTTTAACAGCAAGTCCAAACACAGGTTATACTTTCTTAGGCTTCTATAATGGACAAACTAAAGTAAGTAATGGAAATGATTTAGTTTATACATTCAAATTAAAAGAAAACGTAACAATTGATGCAAAATGGGCTGCTAAAAAGTTTACATTTAGTGCAAAATCAAATGATGCTACTATGGGTAGCGTTTCATATACTCAAAAAGAATTATATGAATTTAATGAAGATATAGCATTAACTGCAACACCAGAATTAGGTTATCAATTCGATGGTTGGTATATTGGGGATAATCAACTAGAGACAAACGCAACATATACTTATAAGATGGGTGATTCAAATACTGAAATTGAAGCAAGATTTAGTATTTTGAAGCATACTATTAAATTATTATCTAATAAGGATGATGCTGCAACTTATACATTATCTAATAAAGATGATGATACAATCACTTATGAATTAGATAGTGCTATTGAACACGATAGTAGTGTCGTTATTAGCGTAGAGGCTAAAGAAGGTTATACATTTGCAGGCTTCTATTCAGTAAATGATAATGGTTCAGTTGGTGAACTTCTATCATTTGATTTAACAAAAACAACATTTACTATCGAATCACTTCAAACTGATATACAAATTTATGTTAAATTTGAAGCAAATCAAGTAGATTTAACATTAAATTATGATAATACTAAAGGAAGCGTTACATTAACACCTGAACAAACAACTTATGATTATGCTTCTACTGTAACTTTAAAAGCTGAAGCAATTGAAGGATATGAATTCGTAGGTTGGTATTTAGGAGATAGTACAGAAGCTATTTCTAATGAATTAGAATATACTTATACATTTGCTTTAGATAATAATGTTGTTAATGCAGTATTTAGAGCTAAAAAGGTAAAAGTTAATTTTGTAAATGATACAGAAGGTTTCGGTACAATTAATGAAACTGGTGAATTTGATTTTGCATCAGAAATTACATTAAGTGCAACACCAGTTGCTGGTTATAAATTAACTGGTTGGTATTTAGGAGATAGCACTGATGCATTAGCTTCTGATAAATATACAATTAATTCACTTGACGAATTAACATTCCATGCAAAATTCGAAAAAGATTCATTTGCTGTAGATATTGATAAAAATATTGAAGCAGCTGGTGAAATAACTGGCGATGATGACTATCTATTTGAAGAAGAAGTTACAATTACTGCAACTCAAAAAG
>CADBQV010000173.1 GCA_902796895.1 uncultured Erysipelotrichaceae bacterium
ATTTCTTTAGTGTCTGTATTCTTTACTTATTTGGTAGGATTCCCACTTGGTGTTGCTATGGCAAAAAAACCTGGTGGAGTTGTAGATAAGATAGGTACAATTTTTATAGTTTTGAATTATGCTATTCCCGCACTAGTATTTTATTTATTTATTAAATCATGGACTGGTGATAAGAATGGAATGTGGGGTTGGGCAGGATTTGGCTATACTTATGATGAAAAAGATTGGAGGACTTTAATTATTCCGATTTTTGCAATTTTCTTCCTAAGTATTCCTGGCTTAATCATTTGGGTAAGAAGATTCATGGTTGATGAATTGAATTCAGATTATGTAAAGTTTGCTAGAAGTAAAGGTTTATCCGAAAATAGAATAATGTATACTCATGTTTTAAGAAATGCATGTATTCCGCTTGTAAGAAATATTCCTGCAACTTTATTAGGTGCAATGATTGGTTCTTATTTTGTTGAGGAAATATGGTCTATTCCTGGTACTGGTAGAGAATTAATTCAAGCATTACAAGGAACACCAGATATACCAGCTATTCAAGGTTTGACTGTTTTATATGCAGGTATTGCTATGATTTCATTCTTATTAGGTGATATTATAACAGTATTCTTTGACCCAAGAATCAAAATTACAGAAAGGTAGGATGTAGATGTGGAAAATGTTATAGAAATAAAACAAGAAAATTTACAGACTACTTTAAATGATGGTCTAGATGATTTATTTTATAGAGTTGAATTAAATGAAGAAGAATCAGAACATTTAGCAGCTGAGCCTTATTCATATTGGAAATCAGTATTTAGAGTTTTTATTAAAAAACCATCTGCAATTATTGCGTTAGTAACTTTAGCACTTTTGATTATAGGAATTATTTTTATTCCTATGTTTGCATATGATGGTGCCTTTGCTAATAATATTGAAATTCAAAATATGGCTCCAAGTGCTGAACATTGGTGGGGAACTGATGTTGTTGGTAGAGATCTTTTCTTTGAAACATGGAAAGGTGCCGGAAAATCATTAATATTAGCTATCATATCTTCTGGTATTGTCATTGTTATTGGTACTTTAATTGGATTAATTTGGGGTTATTTCAAAAAAATCGATAGATTTTTCATTGAAATTTATAATTTAATTACAAATATTCCAAGCTTGTTAATTTATATGTTATTTTCAGTTGTTTTCTCAACTTCTTTACCAAATGTACCTGTTGAAGTTAGATTGGTTTTATCGCTAACAATGACAGGATGGTTAGGCGTTTCATTATTAATAAGAAATCAAATTTTGATTATTGATAATAGAGAATATAATGTTGCGTCAAAAACATTGGGTACTCCACCTAGAAGAATAATGATGAAAAATTATTTACCTTACATTTTGGGTGTTATAATTACAGAATTTTCTTTAGTATTACCTGGTATGATTTCAAGTGAAGTATCATTAAGTTATTTCGGTGTTGGTTTGTTAAAGACTGATATATCAATCGGAGCTTTAATGCAAATTGGTATTCCAAAATATGATTTATATCCATGGCAATTATTAGCTCCAGCTTTCTTATTAGCTATTATTATATTTATTTTCTTCTTATTGGGAACTGCACTTTCTGATGCACTTGATCCTAAGAAGCATCGATAGGAGGGGTAGATATGAAGAATAAAAATAATATTGAATTGACTCCAATTGATTCTGTAAAAAAAGGAGAAATAATAGCTAGTGTAAAAGATTTAGTTGTTAGATTCTCTGTTAGAAATAGAATATTAACCGCAATTAGAAAAGTTTCACTTGATATTTATAAAGGAGAAACAATTGCAATTGTTGGTGAATCTGGTTCAGGTAAATCAGTATTTACAAAATGTTTTACTGGAATGCTTGAAGAGAATGGTAGTGTTGATGAAAATTCACAAATATTGTATGGTGGTGTTGATTTAGCTAAATTTAAAACTAATGAAGAATGGTTAAATATAAGAGGAAAAAGAATTTCAACTATTTTCCAAGATCCCATGACTTCTTTAAATCCGTTAAGAAAAATTGGTTCTCAAATTGCTGAAGTAATCACTTTACATAGAGGTTTTAGTAAAGAAGATGCTAAAACTGAAGCCATTAAATTATTAGAGCGTGTTGGTATCAAAGATGCAGAAAAAAGATACAATGATTATCCATTCCAATATTCAGGTGGTATGAGACAAAGAGTTGTTATAGCTATTGCTTTGGCATGTAATCCAGATATATTAATTTGTGATGAGCCTACAACCGCTTTGGATGTTACTATTCAAACTCAAATTTTAAATTTAATTAAGGAATTAAAAGAAGAATATGGATTTACTGTAATTTTCATTACACATGATTTAGGTGTTGTTGCCGAGATTGCTGATAGAGTTGCAGTTATGTATGGTGGTCAAATTATTGAATATGGCACTGCAAACGACATATTTTATGATCCAAAACACCCTTATACTTGGGCATTACTTTCTTCTTTGCCACAATTAGGTGAAAAAGGTGAGAATCTATATTCAATTACGGGTACTCCGCCTAACTTATTTAATGAAATTAAGGGTGATGCTTTTGCTCCAAGAAACCCATATGCTTTAGCAGTTGATTTTGTTAAGGAACCACCTTTATTTAAAGTATCTGAAACGCATTATGCAAAAACTTGGTTATTAGATCCTAGATCTCCAAAGGTTGAAAGACCTGAAATTATTAACCAAATTTCTGAGCGTGTTGCTAAGATCTATTCAGGAGGTGAAAAAGATGAATAATCAAAC
>CADBQV010000174.1 GCA_902796895.1 uncultured Erysipelotrichaceae bacterium
AAACATCATCACGTAGATGATACTCCATGTGGTGGTGGTTGTGGAATGGTACTTGCTTGTGATGTTGTTGTAAGATCAATTAAAGCAAATACAACTGATAAATCACATATTATAATGATGACACCTCAAGGTGTAAAATATAATCAAAAAAAGGCTGAAGAATTAAGCAAATACGAAGAAATTGCGATAATTTGTGGTCATTATGAAGGATTTGATGAAAGAATAAGAGATTATGTAGATGAAGAAATATCTATTGGGGATTTCGTATTAACTGGTGGTGAAATACCAGCTATGGCAATATCTGATAGTGTAATAAGATTACTAGATAATGCGATAAGATTAGAATCTCATGAGGATGATTCATTTTCTACAGGACTTTTAGAATATCCACAATACACAAGACCAATTGAATTTGAAGGAAAAAGAGTACCTGATGTACTTTTAAGTGGAAACCATAAATTAATAAAAGAATATAGATTAAAAGAATCATTAAGAAAAACATATTTAAAAAGACCAGATTTATTATTAAATTATAATTTAAATGAAGAAGAAAAAAGACTACTTGAAGAAATTAAAAAGGAGGAAATGTAATGGAATCAGGAATACTTTTACATATATCATCTATACCTAATAAATATGGTGTAGGTACATTCGGTTCATTTTCATATAAATTCATTGATTTCTTGAAAAAGGGTGGTCAAACACTATGGCAAATATTACCATTAGGTCCTACAAGCTATGGTGATAGCCCTTATTCATCTCTATCAGCATTTGCTCTAAATCCATATTTTATTGATTTAGATATGCTAGTTAGTGATGGATTAATTGATAAAGATATTTTGCCTCCAGAAAGAAATGATAAAAAAACTGATTATAAAAATTTAAGCCATACAAGATATAATATCTTAGCTAAGGCATATGAAAGAAATGAATTATTTAAAGATGAATTTATAGAATTCAAAAAAGAAGAAGATTATTGGTTAGATTCATATGCTAATTATATGGTTTTAAAGGATGAACAAGAAGGCAAGCCTTGGTATGATTTTTATAATGATTTCAAATATAAAAATCCATCATCTATGGAATGGCTAAAAAATGAATATAAAAATAAAATAGATTATTATAAATTTATTCAGTTTATTGCCTTTAAGCAGTGGTTTAGACTTAAAGAATATGCCAATAAAAAAGGTATTAAAATAATTGGTGATATGCCAATATATTGTGCTTATGATTCAGCTGATGTTTGGGCAAATCCAATTAATTTTCAGTTAAATGATAATCTAACACCAAAGGCAGTTGCCGGATGTCCACCTGATTATTTCTCACCAGATGGACAGCTATGGGGAAATCCTTTATATAACTGGGATTATATGAAGGGTAATCATTATGATTTCTTTGTTAAAAGAGTAAAGCATTCACTTAAGATATATGATATTTTAAGAATAGATCATTTTAGAGGTTTTGAGGCTTATTATTCAATTCCTTATGGTGAACCAACAGCTAGATATGGTTCTTGGGTAAAAGGACCAGGATATAGATTATTTAAAGAAATAAATAAAGAATGTAAAAATGCCAATATTATTGCAGAAAACCTAGGCTTTTTAACAAAAGGAGTTCATAAATTATTAAAGGATACAGGATATCCTGGAATGAATATATTCCAATTTGAATTAGGTGATTTAAAAAATATCCCTCTTAAAAAGGGATATCCAGAAAATAATGTATTTTATACAGGTACTCATGATAATCAAACAATTATGTCATTTTATAATGACTTAGATACTAAAGCTAGAAATATCGTAAATAAAATATGTGGTATTAAATTTACAGATAAGCCAAATTTAAAAATGATTGAATTTGCGATGAGGCAAAATTCAAAATATGTTATAATTCCACTTCAAGACTATCTAGGTCTAACTGATAGTGAAGGTAGAATGAATACACCATCTACTGTAGGAAATAACTGGAATTATATGGCAAAAGAAAGTGATTTTTCTAAAGAATTCTTAGATTATTTAAAAAGTCATAAGAGGAATTAATTATGTTTAATTATTTAATACTTGGTGATGATTTTGAGTCTATTAATTTAAAAATAGAAGAAATTAAAAAGAATTTTGAATCTGATTTTGAATTTTCAAAATATGATTTAAAGGAAGATGACTTATATCAAATTGTAGATGATATAAATACTGTATCACTATTTGATAGCTTAAAATTTGTAATTGTAAAAAATGCATCTGAAATAGAAAATACAAGTGAAAAGAAATTAAATGAATTATTAAAAATAATGAATAATTATAATTCTAATAATGTCTTAGTGTTAGTAGAAGCAAATAAATTAGATTTAAAAAATGAAAAAATCGCAAGATTAAAAAAATATTCTACATATATTGAAATAAAAACTAAAAATCTAATGCTAGATGATCTAGCTAAAAAAATATTAGATGATAATGGTTATAAATACGATATAGACGCTATAGATTTATTAAAGGATTATAGTCAAAATTATACAGCAATTAAAAATAATTTAGATATTTTAATGATGTATAAGGCAGATACAAAAGAAATTACATTTAAAGATATTAATTTAATGATTACTAAGCCACTTGATGATAATATATATGATTTAGTTAATGCAGTATTATCTAAAAATAAACAATCTATATTTTCTCATTATAATGATTTAAAAACTAAAAATGTTCAAGCAACTTATATACTTGGTTTATTAATTAATAAATTTCAAGAAATATATAATGTATTTATTTTAGCTAAATCAGGAATGAATCAAGAGAAGATAGCTGAAATATTTAATGTATCAAGTGGAAGAGCCTACTATATGATAAAAAATACAAGAAATACTAATTTAAATGAAATTAAAAGAAATCTTGATGATTTAAATGAATTGGAATTTAAAATTAAATCAGGTGTAATAGATCAAACACTTGGTTTAGAATTATATTTCTTAAAATAATAAAACAAAAAAGACACTTTCGTGTCTTTTTGTTATTTCTAGAAATATAATTTTTTTATTACTTTAATGTATTTACTGCATCAGCTAATTCAGATTTATGTCTTGCAACATAATTCTTGTGAACGATTTTTTTAGATTCAGCCTTATCTAACTTCTTATAAGCATAACTTAAAGCAGCAGTAGCTTTTTCTACGTTCTTTTCTTCAACAGCAGCATATACAGCCTTTATAGCAGTTTTTAATGATGACTTGAAAGATTGGTTAGCAAGTCTTGATTTTTCATTAGTACGAATACGCTTGATTTGTTGTTTGATGTTTGCCATGGTTTCACCTCCGCTATCGCATGCGATAATAATTATAACAAATAAACAATACAAGTGCAAGAAAAAAATTAAAAAGTATTATACAATTAATTATATAGAGGGTTAATTACATAATAGATGTTAAAAATATTTTATGTTATAATGATATAGTGAGGTTATATGTATGGAAAATAAATTAATTGATAATTTAAATATAACTGGTTTAAATGATAATGAAGTAAAAGAAAGATATGATAAGGGACTTTCAAATATTTGTCATGATACAAATGAAAAATCAACCTTGCATATTATATTATCAAATACTTTTACTTTTTTTAATATTATATTATTTAGTATAGCTATTATCTTTTTGGTTTTAACTATCATTTTATCAGCAACAGGAAATGGCGATTTTGTTAATAAGTTTTTAGGCTTATCAAAATTTATATTTTTAATTCCTGCATTAATGAATGTAATAATAGGTACTACTCAGGAATTACATAGTAGAAGAATAATAAGAAGCTTAAAGATTGTTACTGAAGCTAAAAGTAAGGTTATAAGAAATAACAAAACTGAAATAATAGATTCATCTAAGCTTGTAATGGATGATATAGTAATTTTATGTGCAGGTGAGCAAGCAACAGCTGATTTAGAATTAATTGATGGTGAAGTATCAGTTGATGAATCAATGCTAACAGGTGAATCTGATCACATAAAAAAGACAAAAGGCGATAAGATATTATCAGGTTCTGCAATAATCGTAGGTGAGGCAAAGGCTAAGGTTGTTGAAGTAGGAGATAAGACATACGCGTCAAAATTAAGTCAAAAGGTAAAAAGCTCAGGAAGACATAAATCTGTATTAATTGATACAATTTATAAAATAATGAAGATATTAGCTGTAGCTATTTTAATAGTTACAATAGTAATATTTTCTACATTAATATATAAAATAATTAATAATGGTAGCCAAAAAGAAATATGGGATGATATGGAGATGTCACTTTCAAGTGGCACATCATGGGCAAGAATTATTATTACTACAGCTTCATTTGCTGTAGGTATTATTCCATCAGGCTTAGTACTTACAACATCAGTTACTTTAATGTTATCAATTGTATCCTTATCAAGAAAAGAAACATTAATTCAAGAATTATATTCTTTAGAAAATTTATCTAGAGTTGATGTAATATGTTTAGATAAAACTGGTACTTTAACAGATGGCACAATGAATGTATGTGAAGTAAAAAGATTTGATCATCTAGAGGTTATTGTTGATAATATACAATTATTAATATCTACAGTTGAAAATCGTAATCAAACACTTGAGGCATTATATAAATATTTTGGTAAAATAGATAATCCAGAATATAAAGAATTAATACCATTTTCAAGTGCTAATAAATGCTCAGGCTTAATAACAGTTGATGGTAAAAAAATATTATTAGGTGCACCTGAATATTTACTTAGTAAGGATGATGAAAGATTAGAATTTGTTAAAGAAAAAGCCCAAGAAGGAAAAAGAGTATTAGCATTTTTATATGATAATAATTTAATTGCCTTTTTTGTAATAGAAGATCATATAAGAGATACAGCGAAGGATACTCTAAATTTCTTTAGAGAAAATGGTGTAGATGTAAAAGTAATATCTGGTGATAATCCTCTTACTGTATCTAAAATAGCTAAGGATTGTGGAATTGTTAATTATGATAAATATATTTCTTTAGAAGGAATACCATTAGAAGATATTGATGGACTAGTTGATAATTATACAATATTTGCGCGTGTATCTCCTGAACAAAAGGAAGCAATTGTAAAAGCATTACAAAAGCGTGGTCACAAGGTGGCTATGACAGGTGATGGTGTAAATGATATATTAGCTTTAAGAAAATCTGATTTTTCTATTTCATTTGCTAATGCAACTGAAGCTGCTAAATCAGTATCAGATGTTGTATTATTGGATAATGATTTTTCTCACTTAAAAGATGTAGTAGGTGAAGGAAGAAGAGTAATATCTAATATTCAAAGAACTGCTATATTATATTTGATGAAATCAATAGCTGTTATTATATTTGCCTTTGCATTAATTCCTTTTGCAAAAGGACAAATGTGGTTTACTATTGAAAATACATATATTTTAGAAGCAACAGTAGTTGGTACAGGTGGTTTTTTAATATCACTTGAAAGTAAAAAGACCCCTATTAAAGGATCATTTATTAAAAACATTCGAGCTAAATCAATTTCTGCAGGTATTCTTGCAGCATTTGCAATTTTACTTCCTGTAATGCTTTATAGAGCACCATTAAGATTAGGCTATGAATCTATAATATATGAATCAGATGTAAGAACAATGATGACTATATTATTAGCATTTTCTGGGTTTGTAGTTTTATTTTCAATGTGTGTACCATTTAATAGGTATAGAACATTTACAATGATATTAACATTCTTAGTAGCGACATTATTAAGTTTTATGTTTCCTACATCATTTGTAGGAGGTATACCTACTAATGCAGATTCTTTTAATTATGATGCATCTATAGGACAAACGATATTTGATTGTCAATTTGTTAAAGAATTCTTTAGACCTTGGAATTCACCTGTAATCTCTAATTTATTTGCTAATTCAAGTAATATATTATTAATTAGAGTATTTATATTCGTAATTACTCCTTTATATTTATTATTTATAAGATATATTGATTTTAAATTAGAACACGAAGGAATGAAATTTAGAGAAACACTTAATTTAGATAGCATATTAAGAACCTTACTATTAGCTTGTGGTATAGGACTTATTATAGAAGGTATTATTGTAATACTTCAAACAGGCAATTTATTTTTTGATCCATATATATATTCATTTTTAGAAGGTGATGAACAAGAAAAGAAGATATTTATGATATTTTTAGTTATAGGTATAATGATACTTATAATCGTTAGTATTTACCTTTTCCTTGGTATATTAGGATATAAAATATGGAAAACAAATAAAAGAATATATAAAACTATCGCTTTTATATTCTCGGTAATTGCCTTAATTATTTTTATTGGCGAATTTGCTGTTGTAGGATTTTCTATGTTTATTAATGATTCATTATTATTATTTGTTGATAACCTAGCAGGTGTAATAATAACAGTAGTTTATTCTGTATCTGCAATTATATTAAGGATAAGAGCTAAAAAGAACAAAAAAATAGATGTAAGTGAGGTGTAATTATGGATACTTATGTAGATGATTTTTATGTAGATGATGACACTAAAGCAATAAATGATGCGATAGATGCAGCAAGTAAAAGAAGTGGCAAAGTAATCTTTTCAAAAAGATTATATGAATCTAAAACAATAATATTAAAGGATAATGTTGAATTGTATTTGCCAAAAGGCTGTATTTTAAAATTATCAAAAGAATTATTAAATGATGATTCAATTAATGTATTAAAAGTCCCTACATATAAGGATTGTAGCTATAATGGTAGACCTACAAAATATTTTATATACGCATATGATATAAAAAATGTAAAGATTACTGGTAAAGGTATTATAGATGGTAATGATGAGATATTCTTTGGTACTGTTTCTAAATACCATATTGATGGTTATTTTTATCCAAGAATTCCCTTAATTTATTTTGAAAAGGTAGAGAATTTTAATTTAAGTGACATTAATATAAGAAAAAGTGGATTTTGGACAATTCATTTAGTTGGTTGTGATAATGGTTTAATTGAAAATATTAAAATTAAAAACAATCGAAAGCTAGCTAATACTGATGGAATTGATCCAGATCATTCTAAAAATATAATTATTAGAAATTCATATATAGAAGCAGCAGATGATTGTATTGTTTTTAAAACAACTAGGGATAATCAAATATATGGAGATACATCTAATATTGAAGTATATAACTGCGTTTTAAAATCAACATCAGCAGCACTTAAATTTGGTTCTGAAAGTGTTGGTTTAATGCATGATATAAATATCCACGATATTGAAATAAAGGATTCAAATCGTGGTATTGCCCTTATGCAAAGAGATGAGGGCCAAATATATAATATTGAATTTAGAAATATTAATATTGAAACAAAAAGATTTCATGCCCTTGAATGGTGGGGAAAGGGAGAGCCTATAAGTATTACTAATATAAAAAGAGGCTTTGCGACAAATCTTGGCAATGTTTATAATATTACATTCGATAATATAAATATGAATTCAGAAAATGGCATATTTATATATGGTAGTAATCAAAATATAAAAGATTTATATTTCAATAATATAAATATTGAATTAAAAGCTAAAACAATGTTTAAGAAAAATAACCATGATTTAAGACCTTGTTATGGCGATTATTTAATAGAAGGACTAACAAATGTCATTTATATTAATGAAGCTAAAAACGTTAGATTTAAGAATTTTAATTATAAGATTAATGATAATTTTAAAGAATATTTAGGAGACATTGATTTTATTCAAAATGTAAGTGAATTATTAATTGAATAAGATATAAATTATGTTATAATTTAAAAGTAGTTTAAAGTAAAGGATATGATTGTATGACATTACCTAATAAGTTAACATTATTAAGAATTTTATTTATACCAGTTATGGTAATAATTTTTTATATTCCTTGGTTTAGTGAACATAAAATATTTTTAGATGTTACATACCTATATTTCTTTGAATTTATAATTTTCTTTTTTGCATCAGTAACTGATTTTGTTGATGGTTATTTAGCAAGAAAGAATAATCAAATTACGACATTTGGTAAATTCTTAGATCCACTTGCAGATAAAATGCTAGTATTTTCTTCAATGACAATATTATTATTAAATAATGGTGGTAAATTACCAGAGGGACCACTTGTTCCAATGTGGGTTTTTGTAGTAATGCTTGTTAGAGAATTTATGGTATCAGGCATTAGAATGCTAGTATCAAGCCGTGGTGTAGTTATAGCAGCAGGCTGGATGGGTAAATGGAAAACATTTATTACTATGATAGCTATTGGTGCATTATTTATGGGTGGTTTACATGTATCAATTATATATATTGGTCAAATATTTATGTATGCAGCATGTATCTTAACTATATTATCTGGAATTGAATATTTTGTTAAAAGTAAAGATATAATATTAGAATCTGTATAAAAAATTAAAAAAAATAAAAAAATATAAAAAAAAATAAACACTTTTTGACTATTATATATAGGAGGTGCAAAAAAATATGGCTGAAAATAGCAGACAAGCAGCATTAGAAGCTGCAATGAAGCAAATTGAAAAAGAATTTGGTAAAGGAACAATAATGAGACTTGGCGATGAAATTGATAAAAAGATTGAAGTTATTCCATCTGGTTCAATTTCACTTGATAAGGCACTTGGAGTTGGTGGTTACCCTAAAGGAAGAGTAATTGAAATTTATGGACCTGAATCATCAGGAAAAACTACTTTTGCCCTACACGCAATCGCTAATGCACAAAAGGAAGGTGGCTTTGCTGCATTCATTGATGCAGAGCATGCACTAGATCCTGTAT
>CADBQV010000175.1 GCA_902796895.1 uncultured Erysipelotrichaceae bacterium
ATTAATACTATTTTTTATTGCACAAACATTATGAGCACCATCAATAATAACTAATGGACTTTCACTCACAACTTCTAATCTACAAGGAATTTTTAAAGATTTAATACCATAATCAATTAATTCTTTTGGATAATCCTTATATAATAAATTTATTGCCTTTATGGCAAGTGATGCATTATAAGCTTGCATATAACCATTAATATTGGTGTGGTAATTTTGATTTAAGAAATTAAAATCAACACCATTTAATTCTTTAATATTTAATACATCATTATAGATATTATAATATTCTATATTTTTATTTTTTATAAATTCTAAAATATAATCATTATAAATATTAACTGCACTTAAAAATATTTTTGAATTATTTGTAATATGTAATTTATCATCTAATATTTCTATTAATGTATTACCTAGCTTATTTTGATGATCATATGATACATTTGTTAATATAGATAAATCCTTATTTAAAATATGTGATGGGTCATATTTAGCACCTATTCCACATTCAAATATAACTATATCAATATCTCTATCATTAAAATACATTAAAGCCATTAAAAATGTTAATTCAAAAAAAGGAATTGTATCATTATATAAATTATAATACCAATTAGATAATTCTTCTAATTTAATAGTATAATAAATAACTTCTGAATTAGATATAAATCTATCATTAATAGTTATTCTTTCATTAAAGAATAAAACATAAGGAGATTGGAAAAGACCTACATGAAATGTATTTTTTAAAATATTTTTAATATACATTGCAGTTGATCCTTTTCCATTTGTTCCTGTTATTGTAATTATTTTATAATTTGTTTTTATATTTAATTTATCGATTAATATCTTAATTCTGTCTAAATTTTTATTATTTCCTCTTTTAGAATATAAATAATTTAAGGCATCAAGAAATGAATTAATCAATTTTATTCCTCAAAAGCCTTTAGTGCTTTTAATACTTCTTCATATTGATTTTTATAATCTTGTTGTTTTTGCTTTTCTAAATCAATTTTAGCTTTTGGTGCTTTACTGATGAATGATTCATTTGAAAGCATTGCTTCACTTCTTTTTAATTCAGATTCAAGCTTTTGTTTTTTCTCATTTAATTTTTTAATTACTAATTCTTTATCTACTAATTCATCTGTAGGAATATAAATTTTTGCCATAGATAATACTGTAATTGAATAATCCTTAGGGTTATTTATATCTTCTGTTAAGAAATTTAGTGATTTAGGGTTAGTAAATTTAGTTAAATAATTAGTTGTGTTTTTAATTAATTCAAGTGTCTTTTTATTATTTGGATAAATTGAAATATTTAGTGGATTAGATATAGATTTATTTGCTTTAGCTCTTTCGTTTCTAATAGCTGTAACAATTAAAATCATATCATCTAAGGCATTAATTGCATCTTCATTATCATATTCTTTTTTTGCTTCTGGCCACTTAGAAATAGTTATTGATTTTTCTTCATGTGGTAATACTTGATAAATTTCTTCTGTAATAAATGGAATAAATGGATGTAATAATTTAACAATTGATTTTAATGTATAAACTAATACATTTTTAGTCATTAATGAATTAAATTCATCACCACTTTGTAAATCTACTTTAGATATTTCTACATACCAGCTTGCGAAATCATCCCATACAAATGTATAAAGTGCTTTAGCTGCTTCACCAAATTCATATTTTTCCATATTGTAATCAACAGATTTAATTACATTATTTAATTTAGCTAAAATCCATTTAGAGGCTAAATTTAATTTGTCATATTCAATATCACAAACCTTAAAATCATCACCTAAATTCATCATTACATATCTTGAGATATTCCAGATTTTATTTAAATAATTCCAGCTTGATTCAATCTTAGTTTCATCAAATCTTAAATCTAGGCCTGGGGCACTATTAGTTGTTAAGAAATATCTTAATGAATCTGTACCATATTTAGCTATAACATCAAATGGATCAACACCATTACCTAATGATTTTGACATTTTTCTTCCTTGGTTATCTCTAATTAAACCATGAATTAAAATATCCTTAAATGGTGCTTTTTTAGTAA
>CADBQV010000176.1 GCA_902796895.1 uncultured Erysipelotrichaceae bacterium
GAAATCATTTCTCTTGCAACAAAACTTGGTAATACAGAATTAATTGATAATATTAATTATTATTACTGTATAGCATTAATTAGAGATAAAAAATATCATTATGCTATAGAAGAAGCCAAATATATTAATGATTTAAATAATAGAGAAGCGATTATTTATATTTCTAGACAATTAATTAAATATGATAAATCAGAAGATCATAATACATATCAAATAATGGAAAAAGAAATAGCTAAATCATATTATATTGAAAAGGATATGAATGAAAAACTAAAAAAGCAATCTAAATGTATGACAAATAATAAAACGGCAATTATAATAAAAGCTTTAATAGATAATGAGGATATTAAGCCTTTAATAAGCTTTGAAGATTATTATGAACTAGATTATCCAAAGATTATATTTGAATATTTATCATATGAAGATGAATTTGATAAAATATCATTTATAGCTAATAATAAAAAAGTTCTTACAGCCAATCAAGATAAATACATTTCAGATTTTTTTATTCGAGAATCATATAAGTTTTCAGGTAAAACAGGTAAATATAAATTATTATATGATGCATATAAATGTGACTTTAAACAACAGGAACAATCATGAAAAAGTTAATTATATTAATGTCTTTATTATTCTTATCAATTATATTCAATGTTAAATTATATGCAGCACCTACCTGGGAATTTAGATGGACGAATACTACAGTTGAAGTTCCTTTAGGTGAATCAATAGAAAAATATAAATATATACCTGTTGCGAAGCTTTATAAGGATGATATGTTATTAAGTGATGCAAATATATCTTATATGAGAGATGGAGATTGGCTATATTTTTTAAAGGATGTAAATACTAGTGTTTGTGGTAATTATAAGGTTTGGTATAAAGCACAAGAAAATAATAAATATAGACCAGGTACATGTAATGGATATAAATGCTTAGTTGAATTTATAGTTAAAGATAAAATTTTTCCTACTATGACTATATTAAAAAAGGATTTATTCATAGAAAGAAGTAATTCTTTAGATGAATATAAAATAAATCAATATAAAGAATTGTTAATTAATAATGTTATTGCTAAAGATAATTATTCAAACTGTACTATAGTTATTGATGAAAACATCGATTATAAAAAGGTAGGAACATATAAAGTAAATGTATTTGTACATGATGAAGATAAAAATTGTACATCTAATTCATTTAATGTGACTATTTATGATGAAAATATACCTGTCATTAATTTTATTAATAATACAGAATATTTAAATGTTCCAATGAATGCAGATATAGATATTAAAGAATATTTTAATGCTAAAGACATATTAGATGGAGATATTTCATCAGATATAGAATATCCTTATTTTGATAATTCATATATTCATGATTTTAATTATACAGTTAGTGTAACAAATAAAGGTGGTAATACTGCAACTAAAACGATATGTGTTCATGTAGTAGATGGTATAGCTCCTGAAATAAAATTAAAAACAAACAGTATAGTAATGGATTATTTGGCTGATTTTGAAAATATGGATTATAGAAGATATATCGATTCAATAATAGATAATAATGATATTGATTATGATAATTTAACTATCGAATATACTATGGAAAATAAAGTAGGTAAATATAGTATTATATATTCTTATTTTGATGGTTATTATACTGCAGTAAATCAAATTGATGTCACACTTGTATCTAGACAAAATCCTATTTTAGTTGTAGGCGATATAAAGCTTGAAAAAAACACAAATAAATCTTTATATGAATATGTTACAGTATATGATGAATCAGATCCTAATATCAATTCTAATTTAGTTATTGATGATAATGATGTTAATTATAATGAGGCTGGATCATATGAGGCATATGTGTATGTTGCTAATTCAAGTGGTTTATCATCTAAGAAAAAAATAAATGTAATAATAGAAGATAATAATAAAACAGATATGACTATTGTAATAATGATAATTATTATATCAATATTATCTGTAGCTACAATCCTATACATAATATTTTTTGTATATTATTTTGTTATAAAAAAGAAGAGAAATAAAGATAAAATAAATAATTTACCTTTTGAATAGAATTAACCCTTATAGAGTCACTTAAATAATTATTATAAAATAAAATAAAAAATAATTTAATTTATTTTATCTATGATTTATAATTTATATACAGGTGATTTTCTATGAAGGGTTTTTTATATGCTAAAACTGAATATAGTATATTAAATAGTGCTTTAAGACTAGAAGAATATATAAAAATGGCAAAAGAATCATCTTTTGATTTTTTAAGTATAAATGACCCTAATTTATACGCAAGCTATAAGTTTTATAATGAATGCATTAATAATAATATTAAGCCTATTATTGGCATTTCATATGAATTCATTATTCATAATACAAAATCTGAATTATTGATTTATGCTAAAAACAATAATGGATATAAAAATTTAATGAAATTATCATCTAAAATTAAAATCAAGGATTTAAATAATATAGATGATGTGCTAGGCTATGATGATTTATATTATGTATTAGTTTATGATGATTCATATTTAGAAAGATTATTTTTTAGTATTGATACACAACTTTTAAATGAATTTTTAGAATTAATTAAGAAAAATGATATTTATATTGGTCTATCTAATACTAATCATTTAAATAAAAATTATGATGAAATTAGATCATTTTTAAGAAGAAATGATATTAAAATATTACCAATTCATAAATGCTTATATTTAACTAGTGAAGATGAAATAGTTTATGAATCAATCAAAAAGATAGATGGAAAAGAAGAAAAGATAGATGAATTTACAGATTATAGCTTTTTAACAAATCCAACATCTGATATTGATTTATCTGATTTTATTTCAAGCATTAATTTAAATTTATATCAAGATAAGATAAGCTTACCAAGATATCCTAATAAAGAGAATATAAAATCAAGTGAATATTTATATGCATTATGTCATAAAGGATTAAATAAAAGAGGCAAATATTTTCCCAATTATATCGAAAGATTAAATTATGAATTAAAAGTCATTAATAATATGGGATATGATGATTATTTCTTAATTGTTTGGGACTATATTAAATTTGCTAAGAAAAATGATATATTAGTTGGCCCCGGAAGAGGAAGTGCAGCCGGAAGCTTAGTTGCATATTGCTTAGGCATTAGTGATGTTGATCCAATCAAATTTGATTTATTGTTTGAACGTTTCTTAAATCCTGAGCGTGTTTCAATGCCAGATATTGATACTGATTTCCCTGATGATAAAAGAGATGTAGTAATTAATTATGTTAAGAATTTTTATGGTTCACTTCATGTTTCAAATATAACAACATTCGGAACATTTCAAATTAAATCATCAGCTAATGATCTATCAAAAATTTTCAATATTAAAGATACTACAATGCTTCAAGATATGATACTTGAAAATGGTTATGATATATTATTAGAGAAATATAGAGAAAAAAAGGATATATATAATTTTTTATATGTTGCTAAAAGAATTGAAAATTTCCCTAAGAATATCGCTACACACCCTGCAGGTATTATAATTTCAGAAAAAGAATTAACAGATATTATACCGATTCAAAATGGTATTAACGGTTTGTATCAAGCTCAGCTTGAAAAGGATGATCTTGAAAGCATTGGACTATTAAAGATGGACTTTTTAGGTTTAAAAAATCTATCTATGATTCATTCAATGATTAAGGATTTAAATATGTCCTTTAAAGAATTAAGAGAAATACCTTTAAATGACAAAAAGGTATATCAAATGCTATCAAATAGAGACACACTTGGAATCTTTCAATTAGAATCAAATGGTATAACAAATGTATTAGGTAAATTAAAACCTAATTCATTTAATGATTTAGTTGCGACTCTTGCATTATTTAGACCAGGACCTAAAGATAATATTGAGGAATATATCTTAAGACGTCATGGTAAACCATTTAGTTATATTCATAAGGATTTAGAACCAATATTAAAAGAAACATATGGTATTATAGTATA
>CADBQV010000177.1 GCA_902796895.1 uncultured Erysipelotrichaceae bacterium
CTTACAAATGGGTATTCCCATTTGGTTATCACTAACACACCAAAAGATAATTTTTGGCATTTCTAAATCATATTTTTTATATTCATCCTGCCAATATTTATAATTTGGTTTTTGTTTAACAGACATATCAAATTCCATGTCTGATATGATTATTAAATGGCTTGGTGATTCTGTTTTATCTGAATTCTTTGTAGCATTTAATATTAATTCTAATGCCTTATCGATGTTTGTGGTTCCAGCCCAGTTTTCATAATCAATTGAATTAAGCTTTTCAGTAAGTGTTTCTCCAACTAATTTTTGAAATGTTGGATTATCACTGAAATTTATAAATGTATTGTGAAAAATACCTTTATTTCTTTCAGCAATATATAAAGCTAAGCCTAGTGCGCATGAAATAGGTAACATATTATAACTCCACATAGAACCAGAAGTATCGGCAACAACAAGGGCGTTTGTATTATCACCTTCTAATACATCATGTTGGTTTTTCCAAAGCTCATTTAATATGTCATTATCATTAAACTGTCCACAATCATCTAACCAATAATTCGATTCTTTAATAGCTTCTTTAATGATTTGGTATGGTTCAATTACACTTGCGTTAATCTTTTTAGTGCCTGATTTAACATCATTTATATATGAATTAAATCTTTCTTTATCGTCTCTTAAAAATACATTATAGTATTTTTTCATAGCGATTGAAGGAACTTTTTCATAATCTATTAATGTTATTGTTTTATTTGTTATATTATGCTCAACAATCTTTAATTTATTTCTAATTAAGGATAATGTTTTTCTATATTCCTTTATAGAAATATTTAAATCACGTGCAATTTTTATTGCAAGCATATTATTTATATTATGCGTTCTTACTGAAGGTAGCCATTTAGCAAGAAGTGATGGATTATCACTTTTTATGTCACTTTCTAATTGAGTTTTTATTAACTCAATTGTGATGCTCCATAAAGGAGTATCAAGTGTCTCTAATATATAATCATATCTACCTAATTGAGGTATAAGATATAATACCTTTAATGCTAAATTAGTATCTTTAAGGCATAATTCATGAAATAATGTTTTAAATACAAATCTTTCACCTTTACCAAATCTAATATCTAAATTAAATAATAAATTAGCTACAGCTAAATCTTTATTTTCATTATAAGCATTTATAAATAGCTTAATTAATTCTAATTTAGATTTCCCTCTTGATGCAAGAGTAAATAAATCTAGGTTATAATTATAAGTTTTATTATAATATAATCCACCTTTTGAATTAATAGCGTAAGAATTAGATTCTAAATATTCATTAAACATATCATCACCCCTTTATATTTAAACTAGCCGCCGACATGAATTAAAAATTATTAATTGCTGATAGCGGCAATATAACAAGCCACGAATTATTTTATTTATACTCATTATTATTTTTAAAAAGATCCCATTTTATTTGCTGCAAGTGGCTTTATGTCTTTTAAAGACACTTATAGTATAAATGATATGAATAAATTGTGTGAGGACAGAAATTGTCCTAAAAAAAACTAAAAGGCATCCAAAGATGCCGAAGCACTTAGGATGCCTATTGAGCTAATATTAAATATACTAGCATAAAGGTTTATAACACTTAATTTTTCTGTACCTTCTGTTTCATACCTTCTTACTTGACGTATGTCACAAAATAATTTGTCAGCTAAATCTTGTTGTGTTAAACCTGAATCTTTGCGTAATTTTTTTAGGATATACGCTATATCCTTCAATTCTAATTGTCCTTTCATTAAAGCATACCTCCTAGTACAATTTTGATCTTAAAAAAAATTCTCACTCATGTTTTTAAAAATTAAATAAATTATGTATGCTTTCCTTTTCAGGACACTATAATTATATATTATTTATTTATAAATGTAAATCCAAAAAGACGGACATATTTTGTCCTATTTATAAAATAAATATATTGTCCTTTTTTTGGGACAATAGTTTTATTAAAATTAAAATAGAGGTATTTATATGGA
>CADBQV010000178.1 GCA_902796895.1 uncultured Erysipelotrichaceae bacterium
GTTGCTACTATAAATTGATATTTTAATTTTCTTGCATCTTGAATAACTCTTTTTCTTTCTCTTGGTGACATATCACCTTGAATTTGGCCTACAAAATAACCATCACTTTGTAATCTAGATGCAACATCTATTACAGTTTCCTTTTTATTAGCAAATATAATACATAAATATGGTGAAAATGTATTAATTAAATCCTTTAATACATCATATCTATCTCTATATTTAACAGGAATCCATATATGCTTTATATTTAATTCGCTATCATCTTTTATCTCAATAAATTCAACATTTGTCATATATTTTTTAACAAATGGTAAAATTGCTTCACTGATAGTTGCACTAAAAAACATTAATCTAGCATTCTTTAATACATTTGTAATTTCATCTAATTCCTCTTGGAATCCATTTTCAAATGTCATATCCACTTCATCTATTACACATATTTTAGATGTATATATTTTAAGTAGATTGTTATCAATTGCTAAATCCTTTATTTTACCAGGAGTACCAATAACAATTTGTGGCATATTAGACTTTAATTTTTCCATTTCCTTTAATCTATCTGTACCACCTGAATATAATTTAATTGATATTTCATTTGGTGAAAATGAAGCAATATGCTGTGCCATCTTATATATTTGAGTTGCTAATTCCTTAGTTGGTGCAATAATTGTTGCTTGAACTGTCTTATCTAATTCATCTAATGATTCAAAAATAGGAATTAAGAAGGCATGAGTTTTACCACTACCTGTTTTTGATTTCGCAAGAATATTTTTATTTGTATTATTAAATGTATTAAACACTTCATTTTGAACATCACTAAATTCTTTAAAATGTAAGTCATTAATTGCTTTAACAATATAATCTTTGAAATTATAATCTAAAAACTTCATATTAAACCTCCTTAAAATTCACTCTATAATACCATTAAAAATAATATTTTACAAGTTTATTTTTCTTCATTTTTCTTAAAATATAGTGCTTTTTTACCATATTTTTCTTGTACTTCATTAATTAATTTATTAATACTTAATTCTTTTAAATCCTTATCATCTAATGTAAATAAATTATATTCTTTTTTTACTTCATCACTTTTAATTAAATTAGAAAGACCTACTCCAAGTAATCTATAAGATTCTCCTTCTTTAAAATAAGTTTCAATTAATTCATTTACAATATCTGTAATTACATATTTATCATTTGTATAATCATCAATTGTAATTCTTCTAGATAATGTTTCAAATTTATCATTTCTAAGCGTAATAATTACAGTTTTTGTAAGCAAATCCTCATAATTAAGTGAATTAATAACATCTCTAATTAAGCCTCTAGCCTCATACATTAATTCACCAACTGTAGTTTTATTAACATCAAATGTTGTCATTGTAGATATACTACTTCTAGTTTCATATCTTTTAGGATTTACTACATTTGATGACTTTCCTTGTAAGGCTTCATAAGATGAATTATATTGATTTTCACCAATTAAGCTTATTATTTTATCTTTATTATTTAAATCCATAAAATCTTTAATTGTAAGTATGTTATTATCAATTAATTTAGGATAGCTTTTTTTACCAATACCATATATATCTTTAACACTTAAAGGATATAATATTTTTTCTATTTCTCTTTTTCTTATTACAGTTAAGCCTAAAGGCTTTTTTATATCAGATGCCATTTTTGCCAAAAAAAGTGTAGGTGCTATTCCTATAGATGCTGATAATTTTAATTCTTTTAATAATCTAAGCTGAATAGTTTTAGCAAGAACAATAGGATGAATTTCATTAGATATTTCTGTCATATCAGCATAAACCTCATCTATTGATGCTACCTCAACTAATTTTGTATATTCTAATATCATATTAACAAATAAATTATGATATTTCATATATTCTTCATAATTAGGTTCAACTACTATTAATTTTGGATATAATCTATATGCCTCTATTACAGGCATAGCTGAATGTATTCCATACTTTCTAGCTTCATATGATGCGGTAGATAATACACCCTTAGTTGTGTTTTCTCTTCCAATAGCAAATGCTTTTCCTCTAAGTGTAGGATTTTTAATACAAGCTACAGAACAGAAAAATGCATTCATATCAATATGGAATATTATTCTTCCCTTATATTCTTTTTTTAGCATTTTATTCTTCCTTTTTTAAATCATTTATTATATAATAAAAAATGTCTAATTAATTATAACAAAAAAATTGAAGTTGGTGAAGATAATGAGTAAAAAAGATAGCTATAAAGAAACAGCTGAAAAAAATAAAATTGAAAAGAACAACAAAAGCGTTAGAGAAAAGAAATTAGAAGAATTAGAAAAAAGCTCTAAAAAAAGCAAACCATATAAAAACCCTGCCTCTACTGTTGCAGGTAAAATAATTATCATTATTTTAGCATTATTAATGTGTTTTTCTGGTTTATTTAGTTTACTTTGGGTTATATTTTGGAAATAAAAAAAAAGATGGCGTTGCCACCTTTTTTTAATTAAATGGTGATTATATGATTAAACTTGTAACAATTGATTTAGATGGAACATTATTTGATAAAGATAAAAATGTTTCAAAAGAAAATTTAGAAGCAATAAAAAAATGTCATTCGCTTGGTGTAAAAATAGTTATCGCAACAGGAAGACCATATAATGGCATTTATAAATTATTAGATATGCTTGGCTTAAATACAATTAATGATTATACAATTTTATATAATGGAGCTAAGATAATTAATAATAAAACAAAGGAATACTTCTATACATCTAGTATAAATGGTAAGATGGTTAAAGAAATTTACAATGAATCAATAAGATTTAAAGTAAGTTGTCACGCTTTTAGAATTAATGAAGAATTAATTACACCAAAGCATAATCCTTATACTGATGTTGAAGCTACTATTAATAAAATTGAAGATCACATTTTTGATTTTAATCAAATTAAAGATGATGATCAATTCTTAAAATGTATGCTTGTAGATAAAAAAGAAAATCTAGATTATATTGAAAAGAATTTAAATAAAGAATATTTTAATAGATTGACAATTGTAAGATCTGCAAACATCTTCTTAGAATTTTTAAATAAAACATCAGGTAAAGGTGAAGCATTAATCAATTTAGCAAAATTCTTAGATATTGATATGCATGATACAATGGCTATTGGTGATGCCGGAAATGATAAGACTATGATTAAGTTTGCTAAAATCGGTGTTGCGATGCAAAATGCCACAATTGATGTTAAAGGTATAGCTGATTATATAACTATAAATGATAATAATTCATCTGGTGTAGCTGAAGCATTAAATAAATTTATAATTAATGATTAAAATAAGGAACTAAAACAGTTCCTTATTTTTTATTAAACTATTATTAATTTTATTCTTCTACTTCTTTATTCTTATAAAATGCTTTTTTAAAGAATAAATATGGAATATCAAATATAAATACACTACCAATTAAAAGCATTACAGCACCATACCATTCA
>CADBQV010000179.1 GCA_902796895.1 uncultured Erysipelotrichaceae bacterium
ATTCCAGAAATATTATATATTTGCCATTTAACATTTAATCTATTAAATGCTTTTTTAAATTCATTAAATTTATCTATTCTATCAGGAATTACATATTTTTCACAATTATATATTTCAAGTAAATCATTTTTAATATCATTTTCATATTTGTTTTTAAATTCTTTAAATTTATCTTCTAATTTCATTTTAGGCTCATCAAAAACTATATTTAGTGTTTGAGCTCTTATAACATCTGATATTGTATTTGAAAATGATTCTTGTCCATTTTTGTTTAATGTATTAAATGCTTTAAATGATTCATATAAGCTTGAATCTTTTTCCATACTTATTTTTTTATATTCTTCTAAATAAAAATTTAATTCGTCAGCCTCATCTAATATGTTAGATGATGAAGGTATTTTAGCATATATTGGATATTCTGATAATATTTGATTACAAAATGAATCGATAGTACCTAAAAAGCATTTATTAATATTTTTAAGAGCATTCTTACAATTATTTCTTTTTGTGTCATTTGAAGGACCTAAATCTCCTTCATTTACAATAGGTGTATCATCTTTAGCATTCATTCTTTCTCTTAATGCTTCTTGAAATCTATCTAAGAATTCAACAGCGGCATTTTTAGTAAATGTAATGGCACATATCTTTGATATATCCTTACCTGCTTCAACTAAGGCTACCATTCTATTTACTAAAATAGTGGTTTTGCCTGATCCTGCATTAGCTATAACAAAAAAGTTTTTATCAAGTTCTGATACTATTTTCAATCTCGACTTTTTATCTATATCTAATGTATCAATCATTGTGTCACCTCCTTAAATAATGATATTAATTTCTTATATTTATCTACATAACTATAATTTTCTAAATCTAAGCATTTAAAATCATGATTTATTAATGCATTTTTAAATTCTTCTATTTTTTCTAGCATTTTATTTTCATTGTCTATATTATAATCAATACCTACAGTTAAATTAGCTTTTGTATATCTAAATTCTATTCTTTTAATTCTTATACCTTTAGATTTTATTTTTTCATTATTAGTATGTAATATCATATATGAGTATATTAAGCCTTGTAGGCATGATTCAACATCATTTTCTTTGTGTGTAACATCCCTACCTGTTTTATAATCTACTAATATATATTCACCATTTTTTGTTTTTTCAATTCTATCGAATGTGCCTTTAAATTTAATGCCTGAAATCATAACATCATCAATAGTCTTTTCATATTCAACACATTCTCTATCGCTTTTTTCTAAATTATATAAATTAGTTAATTCTGTTTTGAAATCTTCAATAATTTTATTTTTAGAATCTTCAATAATTAAAGGCTTAATTTCAAAGAATTTTTCTAATTCTTTAATACCATTTTTAATAAAATCATCTTCTGATATTTTATTTTTATTAAATCCTTCAACAAATTTATGAACTAATGTACCTTTAACATTTGGTGGTATGATATTATATGGATCATCCTTATCATCTATGTTTATTCCATAAATATGTAACAATATAAATTGTAATTTATTTTCAAAAAAGCTATGAATTGCTGATGGACTATAATGTTTATTTAATAAATAATCAGGACTATAATTTATTTTTTTATGATCATTATTAACTATAGCTTTTTTATTATTAATTCTAGCTTCAATAATTTTATTATTTTCTAATAAATTATCTTTTAAATAATTAAATTCTTCTTCTATAATTCCTTCATTTTTTAAATCATAAATAATAGATGAAGGATTTTTTTCTTTTAAATCTAATAATGAATAATAACAGTAGCTTAAAATAACATTATTAGATAATTCAATTAATTTTAAACAACGATTTAATTTAAATTCTGTCAATTTATATGAAGTATAATTTATAGCATTTAATTTAATATATTCATCATCAAATATTAAATAATTTTCTTTTGGATTACCTGGAAATTCATCATCCAAACCAACGATAAAATTATATTCTCTTAAGGATTCAAACGCACTATCAATTGTTGTTATGTGTAGTGCTTTTTCCTTTGATACTTCTTTAGCTATATATGTATTAAATAAGCTATTTAATAAAGATATATCATCTATATCTATATCATATTTCTTTTTATAATTAATTAAATCTTCCATTTTATTAATAGCTATTTGATTATATATATCATCAATTACATATTTTTTAATAAATTCAACTATACCTAATTTCATATCAGAATATAGCATATTTAATGCTTTAGCTATTTTTTTATCATATAATGAATCATTAATTACTGTATCATTATCAAAGCCGATTCTTAACCAACCAGCATATTTAATAAAATCATTATATTTATAATTATTTAATTTATCATTTTCTGTAAAGATATTTATATATTCTTCTTTATTAAAAACATCTAAATTAAATAATAATTTATATGCATCAACTCCATAATTTCCTTTTTTCATATCATTAATGCATTTAAGCAAAATTGCAGGCTTTGATGCAATAAAAGGAATACCTATTTTAGATGTGTATTCAATATTATATATGTTATTTATGCTTATTAATTCTATAATATCTTTAGGATTTGTAAGAATTATTTGGCATTTATCTAAATTAATATTTAATTCATTTATTTTATTATATATAGATTTAATTTCATTTTCTTTTCCATATGCTTTTATTATTTCTATATTAGGCTTTTTAAAATCAAAATAAAAAGATATAGATATTTCATTAACATTATCAAATACATTATTTAGCATTTTTAAAAAGGCATTAGAAATATTATATTCTTTAAAATAGATAACATTAACATTTTTAATTTTTAAATTATTATTAATGATATATTCAATCATATCGTGCTTATCATATAAATTATTTTCTTTTTTATATTCTATATAAGCCTTATATGCGTTAATTATTGTATCCTTTTTAAGCTTATATTCATTTAATAATATTTTATCCATATTATCTAATGTATTTATGATAGATGAATCTCTAAAGGAATTAATAGCATTTTTAATGTTTTTAGCATCATCAAAGATACCACCAAGTATTTTATAATAAATAAAAGATTCATCATTATCATTAATATATTTTTTATTAATTGTTATGCCTAAGTGAGATAATATATATAAGCAAATATCTAAGTCATTTAATACTCTAGTTAAAAATGTATTATGATTATTTTTAGAAAATGTTCTTAATAATTCTGCTTCATTAAATTGATTTGAAAAGATTATTTTTTCTTCTAATGTATCTATCATATTTTAATTCTCCTAAATAGAAATTTCTTTATTTATTATTATATAATAATAATATATTTATTTCACTAGATATAAAAAAAATTGCCAATAATTTTTGGCAATTTTTATTTATCGACAACATCATTAATTGTCATATTTGTTTTATATAATATTAATCCAATTACTCTAGCTGCAACAACAAATAAATCCATTTCATTTGCTTCCCAATTTTTAATAGATGTTAAATCAGCTCTAAGTATTCCATATACTTTATTGTTACATTCAATTTTTACTGTTAGAATTGATTGAATCATTTGTTCTTTTAATGCTTCAAATAATTCGATTGAATTAGTAAGTAAGATTGTTTTTCTTGAATTGCAAAAATAAAGACCACTTGAATTCATTCTTTTATAAAAATAATCTAAGTTTATATGATTAAATTCTTTATCAATAGCTAAGGCATTTTTATATTCTACTTTTATTGCATCATCTGTCTCAACACATATATGATCTATTTTTAAATAAGTAGATAGATATTGACATAATGTACGCATGCCTTTACATAAGTCACTTGTTGTTAATATATTAAATATTTTATTAAACATTTCCATTGATGAGAATAATTTTTCATGATCATTTCTAATCATTATATTTGAATGCTTAGCAGCTAAATATATTATAAAGCAGTTTCTTCCTTTCATTTTACCTCTATATAAGGCTCTATCTGCTTTAGATATTAATTCTTCATATTTCATTCCATCAATTGGAAATCTTGCAACACCTGTAGTTACTGTAACATTTAATTCTTCTTCATTATCGAATTTTATACTTCCAATAGATACATTCATTTTATGGCATACATCCCAAACATCATTATATTCATTAATACCATCTAATATAATCATAAATTCATCGCCGCCATATCTTCCGACAACACCTTTAGAATCTATTGATTTTTCAATGTTTGAAGCAAATGTTTGAAGTATAACATCACCCATCATATGACCATAATTATCATTAACATTTTTAAAATTATCAACATCACATAAGCATACTGTAAATGGCTTATTAGAATTTATCATATAAGATAGGTAATTAGAAATATATTCTCTATTTAATACCTTAGTAAGACCATCAAATGCAAATTCTAAATCTTGATTTTTAAAAAAGTCAATTGACATTAATTTATCCATATTCATAATATTATCCTCCTATAGATGTAATATTAAATCAAATATAATTTTACATAAAACAATCATTTTTTCATTATTTTCTTCTACAATTTTAGTAATAGTTGTTTTTTCTTCATTTCCTTCAATACTTATTTCATGCTTATTATCTTTGTTGCTGACTAATATAATTTCACCATTTTCGCCTAAATTAATAGCGCTTCTTCTTATCGCATCAAAAGAAAAATGAACACTTTTAGATGCATAATTATATATTTTTGCAAAGCCTGGATATAATTCATCAACTAATCTTTTTAAATATCCATCAACCATATATTGGGGCTTTCCATCGAAATCTAATTTATCAGGTACTAAATATGTATTTAGCTGTTTTCCCTCTTGTAAATACATATATGCATCATTTAAGCCTATTCCACCTTTATCCTTAGGATAAAGTGCCATTAAAAATACACAGTTATCACATAAAAGTCTAAGTAGTGATGTTTGAACAGATAATATTTTATTTTTATATGCATATTCAAATGAATCAACAATGTCTATTGTTTTTTGAATTACTGCAGCCGAAAAATAAATATTTAAACCAATACTACTAAAGTCCTTATATCCTTTAAAATTATTAGGCATAAAATCTTTTATTTCTTGTTTTATCTCTTTAATTTTTTCTAAACCCTTTAAAGACATTTTTAAAACCTCAAGTAATATTTTAACAAATAAAAAGAAAAATGGCTAGTATTTCTAGCCATTAATCTTATTATTAATCTTCTTTATTTTCGTTAGTTTCTTCTTTAGTTTCTGCCTTTGCATCTTTTTTACCAAATACAATTGGATATACAAATGCAGCTAATGCACCACCAGCAAGAGGAGCTAATAACCAAATCCATACTTGCTTTAATGATTGTGTATTATCACCAAATGCTTGGAAAATAGCAGGAGCTAAGCTTCTAGCTGGGTTAACAGATGTACCAGTTAGATTAATACCAATTAGATGAACTAAAACAAGAGTTAATCCAATGATGAATCCAGCGATTTTTCCATTTCCGAATTTCTTATCAGTAGCACCGATAATAACAAATACAAAAATGAATGTTAATACAACTTCAGCAACGAATGCTCCAAAATAGCTCATGAAGTCAAGTTTGCCTGCTTCACTATATAATACAGGTTGAATTACGTTACCACCAAGGTTAGCAAATTGTCTTGTTACAAGAGCAAGCATTAATGAACCTAAAACGGCACCAACAACTTGAGCACATACGTATACAGCAAATTCCTTCCAAGTTATTTCCTTTCTTATAGCCATTGCTAAAGATACTGCAGGGTTGATATGACATCCAGAGATATTACCAATTGTAAATGCCATAGCAACAATGACTAAACCAAATGCTAATGCAGCACCAACAACAGTATCAGTGAAAACTGCAGCACCACATGCTACAAATACTAATACGAAAGTACCTAAGCATTCAGCAATAGCCTTTTTTAGTAAACTATTCATTTAAAATTTCCTCCTTTTGAATATACATTAATTATATCACTTTAAATATAAAAAACAAAATTTATTTTCAATATGATTGAATTATAAATAAATTTGTCATATAATTTTTATCATAGGAGGGGAAAAAATGATTCAAAAAATCGAAAATAACAAACACATTATAATGTTTGTCTTATCGATTATTTCAGCAGCACTTGTTATACCTAATCTATTAGGATATATATTCCAAAACAACTTCACTGATAATGTAATATTTGAATTAGTTGCGATTGGTTTAATGCTTGCAACTGTTGCAGTTTTCTTATTAATCTCATTAAAGAAAGCAAATGCAGACAATAAGGTTTTAGCTTTAATTGCAGCATTCCTATATGGTAGCAGTTTAACATCAAACATTTATAATGTTATTAACAATAACTGGAATTCCATTTATTATTTAGCATTATATGCAGCTGTAATAATTGTATTTGCAGTAACATTATTTTGTAATAGCAAATATGTTAAATATGCATTATATATCTTAATGCTTATAATACTTTGCTATAATTTAATTAATGTTTTTGGTGGTAATTATTTTTCAGGAGCAAGATTAATAATAGGATTAATGTTGCTTTATTTAAAAGTTAACTTAGACAAAGATATGGGGGAAAATGAATAATGAAAAAATCTACATTAGTATCAATCATTATTGCAATAGTTGCAGCATTATTATTCGCTTGTGGTGCAATATTTGCAGTTTATAAAGTATCTGCAGACAACCCAGTTGCTACACCTTCTACTTTCATTACATTAATGTATGCTCAAGTAATCGTACTTGTTCTATTCATTATATTTAGTGTAGCATTAAAGGGTAATTTAAAAGGATTAATTTTAGTACCTGCAGTTTTAATTTATGTATTATCAAAATTATATACTAGAACATTATATGCTCAAGGATATGCAGCAAATACAAACAATTTAACTGTATTAATGTTCTTACTTACAATCTTATTAGTTGCAGCAATCGTTCTTGCATCATTAAAAGATTACAAATGGGCAAAAATCATGGTTATCGTTGGTATGACTTATGTTGCAATTTCTAACTTCTACTATTTATCTAGCTTCTTCTTCGCTGATGCTGATAAAGCAGTTAAATTTGCAACTCTAGGTGTTGTACTTGCAGATATCACATTAATCGCATACTTCTTCAATGGCTTATTCAAGGCTAATGAAAAAGCTGAAGTTAAAGCTGAACAAAAGGTTGAAGAACCTGTAAAAGAAGATGTAGCTGAACAAAAGGTTAAAGAAGAAAAGCCAGAAGAAAAAGCTTCTTACGAACAACCAAAAAGTGATGATATTTTTGAAGCTCAAGATGAAGCATTAAAAAATAACGACTAATAATAAATTATGGGCAATCTTATGA
>CADBQV010000180.1 GCA_902796895.1 uncultured Erysipelotrichaceae bacterium
AACACCTCTTAATAAATAGCTTTTATCCTTTTCATGTCTTACACGTGCATAATGACCCATCGCAATATAATCAGCACCTAAATTTGATGCATGCTTTAAAAATGCATTAAATTTAATATATTTATTGCACATAATATCTGGATTTGGTGTTCTACCTTTTTTATATTCATTTAAAAAATATGTAAATACTGTATTCCAATATTCTTCAATAAAATCAATTCTATTTAATTTAATTCCAAGCTCATCAGCTACCTTTTTAGCATCCTGATAATCCTTTTCTTGTGGACATACATCATCATTTATATCGGGATTACCCAAAAAATCATTATTTGTTGCTGAATCCCAGTTTCTCATAAACATCGCTTCTACATCATATCCCTCATCCTTAAGGATTTTTAAAGCGACACTTGAATCTACTCCCCCTGAAAGTCCTAAAATAACCTTCATGAAAATCACCTCATAATAGATTATAACACATCTATTGAATTAAACATTAAAAATTTGTATAATTACATATATAAATTTTAAATAAATAGGTGTCTTAAATGAGCGAATTAAACGAAGAAAACAAGCATACGTATGATAATGGCTTTCATCCAAAGGAAGTTAAGCTTGACGAAAATTATAAATTATATAGAACAAATTTATTTTTTAGATTTAGATCTAAGCTAGCTATTTTAATTTGTAAATTTATATTCTTCTTTCCAAAAACATTAGTATGGGGATTTAAAGTAAAAGGAAAGAAAAATAAAAAATATATAAATAGCTCATGTATTATATCTAATCATACTCACCAAATGGATGCGTTTATGATTGTTACATCCATACCTTTAAAAAGAATATATATAACAATGCTTGAAACTAATTTAGGCTTTGGTATTGTATCTGGTATTTTTAGACTTGGTGGTGCAGTACCTATTCCAAGGGATATGAAATTATTAAAAAAATTTAACAAGGAAACAAAAGATGTAATCAATAAAGGATATAATGTCTTATTCTATCCTGAGGCTGCACTTATGCCTTTTTGTGATCACATAAGAAATTTCTTACCTGGAGTATTTCATTATAGTATAGATACAACAAATAAAATAATTCCTTTAGTTATTACATATCATAAGCCAAAAGGCTTATATAAATTAACAAGAAGAAAAAAGCCTTGTATTCATTTAAATATATTAGATCCTTATTATATTGAAGATTTAGGAAATAAAAAATTAACAATAGAAAAAGCTAAATCTGATTTAGAGGAAATAATGTCTAATTATTTCAATAAAAATAGTGACTATTTCAAATAAAAAAAGTAATCAAATTTCGATTACTTTTTTTGTCATATATGATATTTAAATGTATTTAATATGTTATTAAAATTATTTTCTTTTTCAAAATAATTATTACCATAAATTGAATTTAATAAATCTATTTTTTTCATTATTTTTTCTAAATTTAAATTAAATTCTTTTTTATATATTTCATCTGCCTCAAAAATATAACTATAATTATCATAAGTATATGCAAGTAATTTATCTGATATTATAAATTCTAATTCATGAGAATAAAATATATTTGATAAATTATAATTATCATTATTTAATATTTGAAATATTGATTTACCAACATATAAATTTTGATTATATTTTATACCTAATAAATCAAGTACTGTAGGTACAATTATATATGGTGATACTATATCTGAATAAATTAATTTATTATCTATATTTTCAAATCCATGATATAAATTAATATTATCTTTAATTAAATTAGTTAATATAGGATTAGAAAAAACTAAATAAGTATTATAATTATTTGGATTTTTATAATTATTTAAACCAAATATATAATCATTCATAGTCTTTCCTGATAAATTATCAGTTTTGTAATAACATTCATGATCTCCATATAAAATAATTAATGTATTATTTAATTTATCTAACTTTTCTAATCTATTTAATAATATACCAATGGCTTTATCTAAATTCATTGTTTTAGCTTGATATAATTCAAATTCCTTTTGAATATCTATTGGATCATTAATACAAGGATTTACCCATAATCCTTTATTTTCTATTTCTTTTAATTTATTATATTCTTCTTTATAATTAGATTTTTCATCTAAAATATCATATGTATAAGGACCATGCATTGTAAGTGATGTATAGAATGTATAAAATGGATTGTCTCCTTCAGGAATCATATACTTTTTTGCTAGTTCTACATAATCTGAATCTAGTGGATAATTTCCATTAAATTCATTATGCCATTCATATTCATTAGCGATATATTTAATATTTTCATATTCATCATCTTCATGCTTAATAAAATAAGTATTTTCAAATCCTAAGTTTTTCATTACATCATATCTTCCATAATAATTAGCATAATTTTCATGGAAGAAATTAGTTTCATAATTACCTAATTCTTTTAAAATATTAGGAAGTGATAGTGGTGATTTAGGTGCTTTAATATGAACACCATTAATAACACTACCATTAATTCCTATAAATTCTGATATATTAGTTTTATTTTTTGAAAAGCATTTAGTAAAATTAATTCCTTCATTTTTTAATTTATATAAATTAGGTGTTAAATATTTATCAACAACTTCATTAGTACCTGTTTCAATCATTATTTCTAATACATTAAAGTTTTTAAGCTTTGATGTAAGTAATGTTTCATTTGAATAATCTTCTTCTATTTTTATATTATTACTAAAATAATAAACATTATTGAAATCTGAAATTATATAATTAGTTAAACCAAAATTTTTAAGTGATGCTTTCTTTAAATTCTCAGAATATTTCATCATTATTTCACTTGATGATAAATCTTTAAACATATCATGATTTTTATTTTCTTCTTTTATATTTGTTAAATTAATTATTCTTATAGAAAATGAAATGAATAATACTAATATAAAAAACATAATATTTTTATTCATATTTTTTTTATTAACTTTTACAAATTTAATTATTAAAAATAAAAATACATAAAAATTTATTGCGATAAATATATCTAATAATATATACCAAATATTAATAAATGCTAAGCTCATTACAGTACCTGCTTCTTTAGCAAGTATTATATATTTTAATGTAAATATATCATTTGAAGCATAATCCATATTTATATTTGTATAAAAAAAGATACAATAAAATACTAATATAATAGTTGAATATATGATTACAGCTATTTCATGACGACATATAAGTATAGGAGATGTAATAATTAAAATTAATGACAATTCTAAGAAAAAATATGTCGTTAAGCTACTAAATATTATTAAGTTTAAAATTAATTCCATTATTAAAATAATTATATTTAATAATAGATATTCAAATAATCTTTTTTTAAACATGACATACACCCATAAACAAAATAAATTATATCATAAATTTATAAATATATTACATATTTTATAATATTTATAATGAAATAATAAAAATAACTTTAAATAGCTTATCATTTTAGATATAATAAAAGAGTATTATTCAAATGGATATTTATATCCATTTTTAAAAAAAGAGGTAAAAGAAAATGAAAATTAAAGATGTTGATTTTGAAACTTATAACAAGAATTATCCTTCTTCTGATGGATATTTCGGTAAATTTGGTGGAGCTTATATTCCTGATGAATTAAAGCCAGCATTTGAAGAAATAACATTAGCTTATCAAACTATTTGTCATTCTTCACAATTCATTAGTGAATTAAGAAGAATTAGAAAAGAATTCCAAGGTAGACCTACTCCAGTATATCATTGTGAAAGATTATCAAAATATTGTGGTGGAGCTCAAATTTATTTAAAAAGAGAGGATTTAAACCACTCTGGTGCTCATAAGATTAATCACTGTATGGGTGAAGGATTACTTGCTAAATTCATGGGAAAGAAAAAAATAATAGCTGAAACAGGTGCAGGACAACATGGTGTTGCCTTAGCTACTGCTGCTGCATATTTTGGACTTGAATGTGATATTTATATGGGTGCTGTAGATATTAAAAAGCAAGCACCAAATGTATCAAGAATGAAATTACTTGGTGCTAGAGTAATTGAAGTTACTGATGGACAACAAACATTAAAGGAAGCTGTTGATGCTGCATTTAAAGCATATTTAAATGAATATAAGGATTGTATATATTGTATAGGTTCTGTTGTAGGACCTCATCCATTCCCATTAATGGTTAGAGATTTCCAATCAATTGTAGGTATTGAAGCAAGAGATCAATTTATGGAAATGACAGGTCTATTACCTGATGTTGTATGTGCTTGTGTTGGTGGTGGTTCTAATTCAATGGGAATGTTTAGTGCCTTTTTAAATGACCCAGTTGAAATTGTTGGTGTAGAACCTTTAGGACGTGGAAAAAATAGAGGAGATCACGCAGCAAGTATCACTTATGGTAGTGAAGGTATTATGCATGGATTTAATTCATACATGCTTAAAAATGAAATAGGTGAACCTGATGAAGTATATTCAGTAGCTTCTGGCTTAGATTATCCTTCTGTTGGACCTGAACATGCCTTCTTACATGATATTGGAAGAGTTAAATATGAAACAGTAACTGATGATGAAGCATTAGAAGCATTCTATTTATTATCAAGACTTGAAGGTATCATTCCTGCAATTGAGTCTTCTCACGCTGTTGCATACGCAATGAAGCTTGCTAAAACTAAAAAAACTGGAACTATACTTGTAAATCTATCTGGTCGTGGCGATAAGGATATGGATTATGTAATTGAAAAATATGGTATCGATTGGCTAGAAAAGAAAGGTATCAAGCTATAATATATTAAAAATGTCATTAAAACTAATGACATTTTTTATTTTTATTGTATAATATCTTTGTGAATGGCAGGTGTTATTCGTGAATACATTATATATAGTTGTTCCTTGCTATAACGAAGAGGAAATACTTAATGATACTATTAAGGTATTAGATATAAAAATAAATGAATTAATAAATGATAATTTAATATCAAACAAAAGTAAAATTTTATTTGTAAATGATGGTTCTAAAGATAATACTTGGCAAATAATTGAAGATATTCATAATAAAAATAAATTATTTCAAGGAATATCTCTATCAAGAAATAAAGGACACCAAAACGCTTGCCTAGCAGGCTTAGATTATGCAAAAGATTATGCTGATATGATGATTACAATTGATGCTGATTTACAAGATGATATTAATGCTATTGATGAAATGATTGAAAAATATGAAAATGGTAATGATATTGTATATGGAGTAAGA
>CADBQV010000181.1 GCA_902796895.1 uncultured Erysipelotrichaceae bacterium
CAAATGTTTACTAATGTTTATAATATGGCAGATGGTACTACTAAAGCAATTAAAGGCTGGGATAGCAAAATTGCAAGTGAGACTATTCCTTTAGAGGATGAGTGTGATAAATTAGAAGAAATATTACATGAACGTCACATTCATAGAGTTGAATCAGGTGCTTGCTCATTTAAAAACACAGAGCATTATGTAGAAATATTATCTAATTTAGAAAGAATGGGTGACCATTTAAAGAATGTCTTAGATAGTATTGTTACAGTTGAATATTGTAAATATGATGAATTCCATCATTAAAATTAGGCAACATCGTTGCCTTATTTTATTCATTTTAAGGAAGTGAAAATATGGCAGACTTTGAAATTGTATCAGAATATAAGCCAACAGGTGATCAGCCAGAGGCTATAGAAAATATTATTAATAATTTTAATAAGGGTATTAAAAGACAAACACTTCTTGGTGCGACAGGTACAGGTAAAACATTTACTATGGCAAATGTTATTAAAAGAATTGGAAAGCCTACACTTGTATTAGCCCATAATAAAACTTTGGCTGGACAATTATATAACGAATTAAAGAGCTTATTTCCAAATAATCATGTTGAATACTTTATTTCATATTATGATTATTATCAGCCAGAGGCATATGTTGTATCTAGTGATACATATATTGAAAAGGATGCCAAAATAAACGAAGAAATTGATGAGATGCGTCATAGTGCTACAGCTGCATTAATGAATTATGATGATGTAATAGTTGTAGCGTCTGTATCATGTATTTATGGTATTGGTGATCCTGATGATTATAAGGATTCAATGCTAAATATTCGTGTTGGTGATGTAATAAATAGAAAAGAATTATATCGTAAGCTTGTTGAAATGCAATTTGAAAGAAATGATATTGATTTTAAAAGTGGTACGTTTAGAGTAAAAGGTGAAATACTTGAAATTATTCCACCATCTGAACATGCTAAGGGTATAAGAATTGAATTTTTTGATGATGAAGTTGAAAGAATAAGAACATTTGATGTCTTAACAGGAAAATCAATTGATGATGTAGCATTTGCTAATATCTTTGCGGCAACACATTTCGTTACTAATAAATCAAAGCTTGAAGAAGCATTAAGAAGAATTAAAGAGGAATTAAAAATTGTTCATCAAAAATTCTTAGACGAAAATAAGCCTCTTGAAGCAGAAAGAATCGAACAAAGAACTAAATACGATATTGAGATGATTGAACAAACAGGCACATGTAGTGGTATTGAAAATTATAGTAGACATATGTCTTTAAGAAATGAGGGTGAAACACCATCAACATTAATCGATTTCTTTCCTAAAGACTTTTTACTTATTGTTGATGAATCACATGTATCACTTCCTCAGGTTAGAGGTATGTTTAATGGTGATAGATCAAGAAAAGAAAATTTAGTTAATTATGGATTCCGTTTACCTAGTGCCCTAGACAATAGACCGTTAAAATATGATGAATTTGATAAGAAAATCAATCAATTATTATGTTTATCTGCAACTCCAGGAGATATAGAAAAGGCATATCCTATTACAGAACAAATTATTAGACCTACTGGACTTTTAGACCCTATTATAGAAGTAAGAGAGACTAAAGGTCAGGTTGATGACATATATGCCTTAATTTTAAAGCAAATTGAAAAGAATGAAAGAACACTAATCACAACACTAACAATCAAAATGAGCGAAGATTTGACGGCTTATTTAAAGAATTTAGGATTGAAGGTTGCATATTTACATAGTGAAATCAAATCTTTACAACGTCTAGAAATATTAAAAGACTTAAGACTTGGTAAATATGATGTATTAGTTGGTATAAATTTATTAAGAGAAGGACTTGATTTACCTGAAGTATCACTTGTTTGTATATTAGATGCAGATAAGCAAGGCTTCTTAAGAAGTGATAGAAGCTTAATTCAAACTATCGGTCGTGCAGCAAGAAACGCTAATGGTAGAGTAATAATGTATGCTGATAGTATTTCTGATTCTATGGAGTATGCAATAAAAGAAACTAAACGTAGACGTGAGATTCAAGAAAATTATAATAAGATACATAATATTGTTCCTAAGACAATTATTAAAGAAATACCTAAGAGTATTACAATTAAAAATATAGATGAGATGACTGCAGCTGATATTATGGCAAATCGTCCATTAACTAAAGAAGAAAAGATGCTTACAATCATGGAATTAGAAGAAGAAATGAAGATGTATGCAAAGGAATTAAACTTCGAGATGGCAGCCCAAATAAGAGATGCTATATTAGAGCTTAAGGCAAGTAAGTAGGTGAATTTATGAATGTTGGAGATACTTATAAAGTAAATATAGATTCATTTGATGTAAATGGCTATGGAGTTTGTCATCTAGATAAAAAGGTTGTATTTGTCCAAGGTGCAATGGAAGGTGAAGAATTAATTATAGAAATCACATCTATTCATAAGAATTATTTATTTGCTAAAATTAAAAGAATATTAAAAAAGTCAAATGATAGAATTGAATCATTATGTCCATATTATAAGTATTGTGGTGGCTGCGATATGCTTCACATGTCTTATGATTGTGAGCTTAAAATAAAAGAAAATAGTGTAAGACAAACACTAAGAAAGCTTGATTATAAATTAAATCCAATTGTTAAATCAGATAATATATATGGATATAGAAATAAAATAATGATTCCTTTTAAAAGAGATTTAGAGGATGATGTAATTTATGGCTTTTATGAAAAAATGAGCCATGATGTTATATCAATTGATAAATGTATTATTTCAAATGATATATCTAATGAAATAGTATCTTTAATATCAAGATATTTATCATTATTTCATATATCAATATATGATGAAAATACAAATAAAGGAATCTTTAGAGAAGTTATGGTAAGAAATACTTCAAAAGATGAATATATGGTAGTGTTAGTTGTTACTCAAAAATATGATTTTTCAGGCTTGATTGAATTATTAACAAAAGAATATAAACAAATAAAATCTATATATTTAAATATTAATGATAAAAAGACTAATGTCATATTAACAAATAATTATGAATTATTATATGGAAGTGAAGTAATTATAGAAAATATATTGGATTTAGATTTTAATGTTTCATTTAATTCTTTTATGCAAATAAATCATGATCAATGTGAAAAGCTATATGATATTGCAATTAGTAAAGCAAATTTAGATAAAAGTATGAATGTAATAGATGCATATTGTGGCATGGGATCTATTACATTAAATATTGCTAAAAGAGTTAATCATGTATATGGTATAGAAGTAGTAGATGAAGCTATAATTAATGCGAATAATAATAAAATATTAAATAATATATCAAACGCAACATTTATATGTGGTAAATGTGAAGATGAAATTAAAAAATTAGTAAATCTTGAAAAAATAGATTGTATATTCTTTGATCCACCAAGAAAAGGATGCGATATAGAATTTTTAGATACAGTAATAAAAATGAAGATACCTAAAATAGTATATATATCTTGTAATATCGCAACAGCAAATAGAGATATAGAAATATTAGAAAAAAATGGTTATAAGTTATTAGATGTAACTCCTGTTGACATGTTTCCTAGAACTATGCATGTTGAAACAATCTGCGTATTGACAAAAAAGTAGTCAAAAAAGCCTTTAGTTAAGGGATTTTCTCTTACCTATGGGCTTTTTCTTTTTCTTTTAAAATTATAAAAATAGTAAATTTTAGTAGTTTTAACGTTGTGTTGAGACTGCAAAATTGTAGGTTCAAGGAAACTTGAACCTCTCATGATTAAAATCATAAGATTCTAACTTCTAATATCGTTATAGAGACTATAACGGCATAGATATAATGCTGATAA
>CADBQV010000182.1 GCA_902796895.1 uncultured Erysipelotrichaceae bacterium
AAAATTTAAAATTATTTCAATCTTTATTCAATTTTTAATCCATATAATAAGGCTGTAAAAAGAAATGGAGGTATTTTATATGGATTTAATTAATACAATGAAAAGAGTTGAAATTAAATATATTTTAACTAAAGAACAAACAATTAAATTACAAGAAATGCTAAAAGGCCATATGGAAGTAGATAAATATGGTAAGACATCAATTGCTTCACTTTATTTTGATACAACAAATTATAGATTAATTAGACAATCTATAGATAAACCAATATTTAAAGAAAAAATAAGATTAAGATCATATGGTTTAGCAAATAAGGATTCTAAGGTTTATTTAGAATTAAAAAGAAAAGCATATGACATAGTTTATAAAAGAAGAATTGAAACGACAGAAAGTGATGTTTCTGAATTCTTCAAATATAAAAAAGATTTAAATGAAGATTTAATTTCTAAAGAAATATCATATTTTAGAAATTATTATCAAAGCTTAAAGCCTTCATGCTTAATAATCTATGATAGAGTTGCTTATTTTGAACCTGATGGTGATTTAAGATTAACAATCGATTTCAATCCTAGATATAGATTAGATAATTTAAATTTATCAACTAGTATGGATGGAAAATCATTATTAGAAGATGGACAAGCAATACTTGAAATAAAGGTTCAAGATGCAATTCCTAATTGGCTTGCCATAATATTATCAGAATTAAAAATATATAAAAGTAGCTTCTCAAAATATGGTGAGGCTTATAAAAGAAATATAGGGGGTAATTTATATGTTTGATTCAATATATTCAAATGGATTAAGTGTCTTAAATGTTATTATAATGTCTATTACAAGCTTGTTTTTAGGATTATATATCGCATTTATTGCTTCACTTAAATTAAAATCAAGAAAAGAATTTTTTATAACTGTTGCAATGTTTCCAGTAATTGTTAGTGTCATGTTTTTATTTTTAAATGTAGTAATAAAAAATGATACGACAACAGCGATAACTACGGTTGCTACAGTAATGGTTGGAATGGGACTTTTAAGATTTAGATCAGTTCAGGGTAGAGCAGATGAGATGTTAATTCTATTCTTATCAGTAACAATTGGTGCTGTATGTGGTTTAGGCTACATTGCATATGCAATAATATTTGGTTTATTATTACCTTTAATTATTTTACTTTTAATGTCTTTAAATATTTTAAAGAATTCAAAAATGCAAAAAGAAAAATTATTAAAAATTACAATTCCAGAATCACTTGAATACAATTCAATGTTTGATGAAACATTTAATAAATATTTAAAAGAAGTAGAAATGGTTGGCGTTAAGACAACTGGTATGGGTACAATGTTTAAAATATCATATCGTATTATTATGATTGATAGTAAAATGGAAAAATCATTAATTGATGATTTAAGAATTAAAAACGGTAATTTAGAAATTTCAGTCCTACCATATGTAGAAGATGATAAGACATTGTAGGAGGCTAATATGAAAAAATTTAAATATATATTATTTATGTCATCCTTATTGATGATATTTGGTATAGGCTTATTATCATGTAATAAAGCAGATGGCTATGTAATAACTGATTATATAACAAATAATGACAATACAAATACACTTACAGATGAAGGTATAGTAAATAATGTTGATAAAATATCTGATACATTTAAAAATGCTGATTTAAAGGATGTTTCAATTGAAGAGGCAGATGTAACTATTAAATTAGATGGTAGTAGTGTCAAATCTTCAGATACAACAAGAACAAGTATAGCAAATAACTCAATAACTATTACATCAAAAGGTATTTATAAAATAACTGGAAGTAGTAAAGATATTATGATTTTAATTAATGATGAATTAAAATCAGGAAATGTTTATTTATATTTTGATAATGTAAGTATGGAAACTAATATATCACCATGTATATATAATAAAAGCTCAGATAAGGTTATTATCTATTTAAATGGTGAAAATACATTTACTTCAAATTTCACATCAAAATTGTCATATGAAACTGACACTATTGATTCTGCAATTTATTCTAAAGATGACTTAACTATTAATGGTTTAAGTGATAGTAAAATGATTATTAATTCTAAAATGCATGGTATAGCAGCAAAGGATGATTTAAAAATTACTGGATCAAATATATACATTAATTCACTTGAAAAGGGAATTGATGCGAATGATTCATTAAATATAATTAATGCATATATCAATATTACATCAGGTCATGATGGAATTCAGCTTGATAATGACTTAGGTGATTCATTATTTTATATGGAATCAGGAAGTCTTGAAATAAATAGTATGTATGATGGAATAAATGTATGTGGTTTAGATGGAGTAATTGTTATATATGGTGGAAATATAAAAATAAATGCCCCAACTAATGGTTCTAATAAATCAAAATCACAAACTATATCCCAAAAAGGTATTAAAGCAGAAGGATATATTCAAATAGGTAATGCTAATATTGAAATATCTTCAGCAGATGATGCAATCCATAGTAATTCATGCATATCTATTACAAGTGGTACTTTATCATTATCAAGTAGTGATGATGGAATACATGCCGACACATCACTATTAATATGTGGTGGAGATATTACAATATCAAAAGCATATGAAGGAATAGAGGCATTAAATATAGAAATTACGGGTGGTAATTTAAATATCACTTCATCTGACGATGGTGTAAATGCGGCAGGTGGAACACAGGATTCAAGCACAAGATTTAACCCTTGGAATCAATCAAATGCTCAAGGCACACTAAAAATATCAGGAGGAAATATCTATGTAAACGCCCAAGGTGATGGCCTTGATTCAAACGGTAATGTATATATTAGCGGTGGATACATTATAGTTGAAGGTCCAACCAATGGAGGTAATGGCGCACTTGATAAGGGTGATGGTGCAAATTGTGTTTTATCTATAACAGGAGGAGTTGTACTAGCGCTTGGTACAACTGATATGGCAATTAATTTTGATAGCGGAAGTCAATGTAGTGCTTTAGTAGGTATAAGTGGAGGTAAAGGAACTACAATTAGTGTTAATGATGGATCTAACTTCACATTTACTGCATCAAAATCATTTGCATGTGCTGTATATTCATCACCATCTATGCAAAAAGGCAACACCTACACAATTACTGCAGGAAGTAATACTAAAGAGATGAACTTTTCTTCATCATATTACTATAATGCAGTATCAATGGGAGGAGGTATGCAACCAGGTCCTAGATTTTAATAAATTCCAGTCTTGATTTTCAAGGCTGGTTTTTATTTATGCTGAAGGTTATTTATCAATAAGGGGATTATTGTAAAATCATTTATCTTGATAATTATAATAAATATTGATATAATCAATATGATATTTTAATTCAATTTGGAGGAAATATGGAAAATAATAAATTTGAAGGCTTAGAAGAGGTAGAACTTTCAGAAGTTAAAGCAGAATCTGAAGTTAAAACTCTAAAGGAATATGAAAAATTATTAATTGCTGAACAAGGTAGACAAGATTATGAAAAAGCAGTTAATTTAGTTAATTTCGGTTGTTTTGAACAAAAACAAGAAACAAAAGTTGATTTTTCTAGATTAGAAAAAATTGAAATACCTAAGAAATATAAAGGCTTATATGACCTATATAGAAATTTAGATAATATGCAATTATTATTCATTGTTGCTTTAGTTGAAAACAACAAAGGTGATTCAAATGAAAATAGAGCTATGAAGCCATATGGTTATGATGTTTTATATATCGAAACAATGGATGAAGAAACATACCAAATGGTATTAAAGGCAGGAAGAAATAACATTCCTTCAATTTTATCTAAATTAATCGTAACTTCATATGTTATTGATATTACACTTTGGGTATTATCATTAATAGTAATTATTGGATCATTCATTTTAGGTGCTGATAATTATGGCCTAACTGGTATTAATCTATTTACATTCGCACTTACTTCATCTGCAGCAATAATTACACCAGCAGCAATCATGCTACCATTAATCGTATTAATGAAGATGAAATATAACGATTATAAGGAATCTAAAAAATAATATGCAAAAATATTTCGTAAGTAATGAAGATTTTAACGAATTAAAAATTACATCATCTGATGTATTTCATATTAAAAATGTAATGCGTAATAAAATTGGTGATGAAATTTTAATTGGTTCTAATAACAAAACATATCTTGCTAAAATAACTAATATAAAAGATGATGTCATTAATTATGAAATAAAAGAAGAAAAAATCGGCAATATGGAATTGCCGGTTTTTATATCTTTATTTCAAGGATACCCTAAGGGTGATAAATTAGATGATATTATTAAGCATTCAACAGAAATGGGTGTATCTGAAATATACCCCACTATAATGAAGCGTAGCTTATTTAAGCTTGATTTGAAAAAGAAAGAATCAAAATTACAAAGATTTAATAAAATAGCTAAAGAAGCTGCAGAACAAAGCTATAGAGATATAATACCTAATGTAGTTGATATAATAGATTTAAAGAAAATAGATTTTTCAAAATATGATTATAAAATTTTATGCTATGAAGAAGATGCTAA
>CADBQV010000183.1 GCA_902796895.1 uncultured Erysipelotrichaceae bacterium
CCTATAATTTCAATATCGAAATTTAAATCCTTAACAAATCTTTTAACTACTGCAAGTTGTTGAGCATCCTTTTGACCAAAATAAGCTCTATTAGGACTTACTATATTAAATAATTTAGTTAAAACTGTACATACACCACCGAAATGAACAGGTCTTTTAGCTCCACATAAATTTTCAGATACCTCAGTTGTATTTACTGATGTGGTAAAATGACTACCATACATTTCTTCTACATCTGGATTAAATATTAAATCAGCTTTTGCATCCTCGACTAAAGCCATATCGTGATTAATATCTCTTGGATATGAAGCTAAATCCTCATTTGGACCAAATTGAATTGGGTTTACGAATACTGATACTATAGTTCTATCATTTTCTGATACTGATTTTAAAATTAAGCTTTTATGACCTTCATGTAAATAGCCCATAGTAGGAACAAATCCTACGCTTAAGCCTTGTTTTTTCCATTCTTTAACAATTTCTCTTACTTCTTTTACAGTTTTTACTAATTTCATTTTAATTATTCTCCTTTAAATCATTTAATACTTCATTATAAGTTTCATCATCAATTTTATATGTATGCTTATCCTCAGGATATGTCATATTTTCTACTTCTTCTTTATATTTTTTAAATGCGCTAATTTCTACATCATGTAAATTGGCAAATTCTTTTACGAATTTAGCCTTAGGTCCATCAGATAAAGATAGCATATCTTGCCATACTAAAACTTGACAATCACATTCATTAGATGCGCCAATACCGATTGTTGAAATACTTAAATTTTTTGTAATATATTCAGCAATTCTTCTAGGTACACATTCAAGTGTTATAGCGAAGCATCCAGCTTCTTCTAATTTTTTACAATCATTAATTAATTTTAATGCTGCTTCTTTATTTTTTCCTTGTACCTTATATCCACCCATTTGATTAACAGATTGTGGAGTTAAGCCTAAATGGCCTACAACAGGAATACCTGCTTTAACAATAGCTTTTATTTCCTCAAAATAAGGTCCTTCAATTTTAACTGCTTGACAACCAGTTTCTTTCATAATTCTTCCGGCATTTCTTACAGCCTCTTCTTTAGATACCTGATATGACATAAAAGGCATATCTACAACTACAAATGTATTTGTTACACCTCTTACTACTGCAGCACCATGATGAATCATATCATCAACTGTTACCTTTAATGTATCCTTATATCCTAGCATAACCATGCCAAGTGAATCACCAACTAAAATTGAATCAATTCCTGCTTCATCCATATTTTTAGCTGTTAGGTAATCGTATGCTGTTAGCATAGTCATTTTCTTCTTACCCTTATTTTCTTTAAATGTATTAACTGTTACCATATTTATACCTCCAACAATTTTTTCATTTCATTATAATTTTTAGATGTTTTTTTCTCTGACATTTCAATAATCTTTAGTCCTAAGGATTTATATATCAATAAATCATTTCCATTTAAATTATTTAAATGCTTTTTTACTGTATTTAAATCTAATCTAAGTATTGGTCCTGTAAGTGCTTCAATTGGACCATTATTTTTAATATTAGATATATTATTTAATAATAAAGGCATATAAATATCTTTATTCATAATACCTATAGATTTATATATTTCTTCTGCCATATAAACTAAAGAACATACCATATTAGATATTATTGATGATGCTAAATGATATTTTTCTTTGTTTTCTTTATTTATAATAACTAATTTATTATTAAATAATTCTTGTAATTCATTTATATATTTTAAATTACCTTCAATTGTAAAATATATATCATCTAAATTCTTATATGAATTATATTTATCATTAAATGCATATAAAGGATGAATAGATATACAATAATTGTCTATATTTAATTTTTGAAATATATCAGATGTATAAGAACCTGATGTATGTATTAGTATTTTATTCTTTAAATTTAAATTTGATAATTCATCTACTACATCTATTATAGAATCATCATTTACAGTTAAAAAAAGAGTATCACATGCATAAACTATATCTTTTATGTCGCTGTAATACTCACTAATACTAAAATCTGCAGCTAATTTGGCATCACTTACATTCTTTGAATAAATACCACAAACATTATGATGTTTTAGGTTTATCCATTTAGATAAGCTAAAGCCTACATTGCCTGCCCCAATAAATCCAATTTTCATATTCATACCTCGCTAATATAATTTATTTCTAATATCATTTAGTCAATTTAGGATTTATATTATTAAAATTTAGTTATTAGTGAAGTTTTACCTCAAAATAAATACTTCCTAATTTCTACGTCTTGTATTATACAATAATTATTTAATAATTAAAAGAAAAAATTAAATAACTTTTACATCTGAAAATAATTCTAATATAATATCATCAATTTTAATTTTTAAAATGTTATTCAAAAAAGATATAACTTCTAAATTATTTGATTTAAATTTATGATTATTATAATTAGTATTAAAGATAAATGTTTTTTCATAATCTACATTCATCTCTGGTCTATAACCATTAGCTATTAATTCTAAATAAACATTATATATAGCTTTAATATATAATTTATTATCATCAATATAAATTTTTTTAATATCAAAATCTTTTATATCATAATTATTTACAAAAAATTCTAATGTCATAATATTAATCCTTTAGCATAGCATAATCTATTTCATATTTTTCATTTAAATCTATAAAGCATGATTTAATTAAATCATTAGTTTTTAAGATTTCAGTTACAAATATTTTAGCAATATTAACTGCACCCTCATAAACTAAATGTGAGTGATCATCCTTACCATCAGGATATATAGGATAGATATTTTTATCAAATATCATATGAAAACTTTTTGTTTTTTCTTCACCAAGCTTTGTATATAAATCAATTGTTAATGTATTTAAATCAATACATGTATAATTATTTTCTTTAGCAAATTTAAGCATAGCTAATGGATAATCACCATGACTATTTATACATTTACCATCTTTAAATTGATGTCTTGTTATAGATGTTGCAAAAACAATGTGACATCCTTTTTTTTCTACTTCATCGGCAAAATATTTTAAATTCTTAGTGTAAGTATCAAATGGTGTTGTATATCTTTTAGGATCTTGTATTTTTTCATCATTATGACCAAATTGACAAATTAAAAAATCACCTTTTTGCATTTTATTAATTACAGTATCGAATCTCTTTTCATCAATAAAAGATTTTGTACTTCTTCCATTTTCAGCATAATCAAATACTAATACATCTTCCTTACAAAATAAATTTAATACCTGACCCCATCCTGTTTGAGGATAAGTGTAGAAATTATTAAATTTCATTGTAGAATCACCAATCATATAAATATTCATATAATCCTCCTATTAAAAATAAAAGGGATGCACTGCATCCCAATTAATTCTTACTTAAATCTTTTTCTAGCTTCTTGACGTTTTTGCTTACGAACATCGCTAGGCTTCAAATAATATTGACGTTTTTTCGCCTCTTGAAGGTTACCAGATCTTGAAACATCGCGTTTGAATCTACGTAATGCATCTTCGATGCTTTCTTTTTCACGTACAACAATTTTTGGCATCACTAAGCCTCCTTCTTGGGACGAATTCCGA
>CADBQV010000184.1 GCA_902796895.1 uncultured Erysipelotrichaceae bacterium
TAATTTAATCACTTTTTACACCATCCTTTGTAGTAATTTTATCACTAATAAATCAATAAGTCAAAAATTATCCACAGTTCATCCACAATTTTTCCACAACCTATCCACAAGTTATCCACAACTTTTCCACAAGTCATCCACAGTTTATCCACAGCCTATCTAGGCATTGAAATCGAGGGTGATTTTTAGGTTATTTTATATTGATACGTCACATTAAATAATTAATTAAAATGAAAAATGATGGCTTCAAATGGAATCCATCATTTTAGACATTAGCCTATTCATTCTTTTAGTGCTTTCGCCGTAAGCTTCCAATGATAGTTAGAAAAATCATTAACGAGTTTCATTATTTATATCTAGCATTATTCATTCCAAATTCAACTGTTTTAAATACCTTTTTCCAATGTTCTTCTCTATGAATAATGTCTTCATCACTAGTCTTCGGATCAAAGATTTCAAGAATCGAATATGTGAAATTATTTATAATTCTATCAGAGTCACTTTTCTTTAAATCTTCAAAAGATTTATTTCCACCAGTTAAATTATTAACATTCGCGTATTGCTCCCATCTTTGCCAAATACCTGCATAATCTCCATACGCTGATCCAATGTATAATTGACCATTTGAGGTATCAGTAATACAATATACGCCTTTAACTGATGATAATGCATTTTTCCACTCTGGTTCATCATTTTTATAAATTAATTGTAGTTGCCTATGAGTTAAACAAACGCTACTATATCCAGGAAATTTTCCTAGTCTTGCTGATGGTAATATTTCATAGATTTCAGGTTCGTATTTTATTAGAGTATCGTAATAAATATTATAGTTTTGTCCAACCGGTTTCTTTAATCTAATGATTAATCTCTTTCTATATTGTTCAAATTCACTTTGTAAATATATTGAATATCCTTCTTTTCCAAAAACTTCAGGAAGCTTTTTTTCAATTTTATATAATCCACCAAACATATAATATTCTTTACCATAAGGATAATATTGAGCAAAGGCAAGAACATATTTAGCATCGCTATAATTATTTTGAGGTGATTTTTCTTTCCATGCAACCATTTCAATCCAACGTACGCTTTCAGCAAGTAAGAAATCTAACGCAGGTTCATCTGAATTACCGGCATTCATATTTAGTTTAATTTTTACTTCATTTTTATTATCGATTTTAAAAATATCTTCAAATTTAATCATTATACCCACCTACTTTTCTATTAAATCAAAGAATTTAAAATTTGAATGCTTTAATCTATTATTAGCCCAGTTAACCACAAAATTTCTATCACCATTAATAGTTTCCCTAAATGCAACAGCACCACATTTAAATGCTTGGTCATTTAAATAATATCTTATTTCCCATTTCATATTATTTACCTCACAATCGTTTAATCTATATTTATTATATCATATCTTTATTCTTCTTTCACAAATGCTTTTCTTAAAAGCCTAGCTATTTCTTTTTCTTTAGCATTTCCATATTTATTAACAAAGTATTCTAAATCATAATCTTTTTCTTCACATTGATAATATTCTCTTAAAACATAAGAATAATCTAAATAGAAATTTAATCTAAACCAGCTATATTCATTATCAAATATTTCATTAGATGCATTTTGAAGAAAAAAGATTATTCTATCATCTATTATTTCCTTTTGTTCCTTATAATATCTAAATAGGTCATAATGGATATTAGCTGTATAATAACCATATTCTATGGTCCTAAGGTGCTTTAAACGTTTTAAGCTTTTATATTCTTCAAATGGTATTATTCCTGCTTGCTGTTTATTCTTAATTGTTAATAAATTATTATAATATGCATCTGAACGAGGATTTCTTCCTTCAGAAGATTTATATATTTTAATCTCTTCATCTAACCAATCCATATTGCTAAATATTTGATTTAAATTTTTTAAGATCATTATTATCCCTTCCTTCACCTATATTGTAATAAATATAATGTCCATAAAAATGGACAAGATATTTACTATGATATATAATGTAGTTAGGTGATAACGATGTATGATAAAAAGATGGCAATGTATTATATACTAAATATTCTAAAGGAATATAGTGATAAGGATCATTTATTAAAACAAAAGGATATTATAGATAAGCTACATAATATCTATATGATAGATATAGAAAGAAAAACTATAGCTTCTAATATAGATTTATTAATTGAATTAGGCTATGATATCAAAAAGGAATCTAGTGGTGTATATCTAAATGAAAGAGAATTTGATGAAACAGAAATCAAATTCTTAATTGATGCGATATACTCATCTAAGATAATCACAGGTGAGCAAGCAAAGGAAATATCAGAAAAGCTATATTCTTCTTTATCTAAATATCAAAGAAAGGATTATTCCTATATCTATAAATCTACTGAAATAACTAGAACAACTAATAAAGAGTTCTTCTATAACATAGATATAATTACTGAAGCAATTAAAGCAAAGAAAA
>CADBQV010000185.1 GCA_902796895.1 uncultured Erysipelotrichaceae bacterium
ATTTATAATATCAAGTCCAAAAACCTCACATATTGCTTGATGTCCAAGACATACACCAAGGATTGGTATATTATGGATATTTCTTACAACATCTTCTATAACACCTGCATCCTTAGGTCTTCCAGGACCTGGTGAAAGTATTATATGAGTAGGTTTTAATTTAATTATTTCATCTACAGTTAGCTCATCATTTTTTATAACCTTAATATCAGGATTAAGTGTACCTATATATTGATATAGGTTATATACAAATGAATCATAATTATCTATTAATAATATCATTAATCAATACCTCCTGACATCTTAAGTGCTCTAAATGGTGCCATTGCTTTATTTTCTGTTTCAATAAATTCTTTATCAGGATTTGAATCCATTACAATTCCTCCTCCTGCTTGTAAATAAACATCATCATTTTTCTTAACAATTGTTCTTATTACAATACACATATTCATATTGTCTCTAAAATCAATATATCCTAAAGCACCACCATAGATGCCTCTTCTTTCTACTTCAAGCTCATCAATAATCTCAGCCGCTCTTAATTTAGGAGCTCCTGATAATGTACCTGCAGGAAGTATTGATTGAAGACAATCAAGTGATGTTACATTATCCTTTGTTTTTCCTATTACTGTAGATGCGATATGCATGATATGAGAATATCTTAATACTTTTTTATATTCTAATACCTTAACAGAGCCAAATTTAGATACTCTACCTACATCATTTCTTCCTAAGTCAACTAGCATATTATGTTCTGCTAATTCCTTTTCATCAGATAATAAATCCATTTTATTATTGATATCTTCTTCCTCTGTTTTTCCTCTAGGACGAGAACCTGCAATAGGGAATGTCATAACTGTATCATCATCTTTCATAACTAATGTTTCAGGAGATGAACCAGCAATTTCGATTTCATTATTTTTTAAATAATACATATATGGTGAAGGATTGATACTTCTTAAATTTCTATACGCTTCAAATAAAGATCCTTTGATTTTTCCTTTTAGCTTTCTTGAAAATACACATTGGAAAATATCACCATCATATATATATTTTTTTATTTTTTCAATTTTTTTATTATATTCTTCCTTAGAATCAATTGATTCTGGATTTTTAATAATTTCAACCTTTTCAGTTTTTACATTAGGTGTTTTCATTATTAATTCTTTAATTGCCTTAATGTCTTCTTTAGCTCTTTCATATTCTTTTTCAATATTACTTGTTTTAATATTTACAATAATTATTATTGATTGCTTAAAAGCATCAAAGCATATTACTTTATCAAACATTAATAATTCATAATCATTAAATTTAGCTTCATCCTTACTATTGAATTTTAATTTAGGTTCTAAATATTTATATGAATCATATGAAAAATATCCTACGAAGCCACCACAAAATGGAGGTAAGCCATCAATTTTAGGTGCTTTATAATTATTTAAAATTTTTGATATTTCTTCAATTGGCTTTTCACTATAAAATTCTTTATCATCATATTTTACGATATTATCCTTACAAGATATTTTAGATATTGGATTATATCCTAAATATGAATATCTAGAAAATTTTGATGGATCAACTGATTCAAGTAAATAAAATTCATTACTTACTTCTTTAATATTCCTTAATACATTAAGTGGTGTTGTAAAATCACACAACATTTCCTCATATACAGGAACAATATCATATTTTAAATACTTAGTTAAATCATCTAATAATGGTTTCATTTTTATACCCTCCTAAAATAAAAAAAACACTTATCCATTAAAGGACAAGTGTTAAAACCTGCGGTACCACCTTTATTGCTAGTAAATATACTAACCTCTCAAACAAAATGCAATCACATTCCTACCCTGTAACGGGAGTCCCCGTCTTTAGCTACTTAATTCGCCATCGCCCTCTTAGGCCCACGAATAATCTCCGCTTGTTGTAACCATCTCACCATTAGTTACTCTCTGTAAACGCGCTTGATTACCAAATCCCTAATCATCAGTTTATTTAATTCTATTACTATTAAATTATGTTGTCAATAATTTTTTATACGATATTTTTATGAAATTTAATTCAATATTTATTGTTTTTATAAAATTTGTAACATTTTTTATATATTTGTAAATTAGTTAGCAAAATATTGAATTATTTATATATTTGTTATAAAATATATAAAGAAAAGGAGATAAGAATAATGAAAAAATTTTTTAGTGATTTCAAGGCATTTATCTCTCGTGGTAATATCCTTGATATGGCAGTCGGCGTTGTAATTGGTTCTGCCTTTGGTGCTATCGTAACTGCACTTGTTAACATTTTATTAAGTGTATGCTTATGGCAAGTACCTGGAGGACTTAAAGGCTTAGTTACAGTTTTACCTGCAGCAAATTCTGTTCAAGAAGGTATGAATAGTGCAATTGGCTTAGGTCAAAAATTTGATGCTTCTAAATTACAAGATTTAGCAAAAGCATTAGCTCAATCAAACTATAGTGAACAAATTGCAGCTGATGCAAATTATTTAACTAATAATCCTAACCTAATTGAAGCTTCAAAGACAACTATTTTAGGTAAGTATACATTACATGGTACAACTTATACTTATAATATGTCTGCTGTAATCGACTGGGGTGCATTCATTAATGCAATTATTTCTTTCTTAATCATCGCATTAGTATTATTCATCATTGTTAGAGTTGCTATGGCAAGTGCTAAGAAACGTGAGGAAACTAAGAAGAGAATTGAAGAAGAAAAATACAAGAAATGGGCTGCTGCTCATCCAGAAGAAGCTGCTGAATTAGAAGCTAAGAAGGCTGCTGAAGAAGCTGAAGCTGGTAAACCTGTTGTTGATCCAGTTGTTGCTTTACTAGAAGAAATTAGAGATAGCTTAAAAGAAAAGAAAGCTGAATAAAAGAAAAAAGCACATTATGCCAAAACATAATGTGTTTTTTTTTATATTTCAAGTGTTGTTAATATTCTATCTATAATATCATCCTTATCTAAGTCACCAAATGATATATGTGAATTTTCAATCCAAGCAGAAAGGCTCTTAAATGAACCATTTTTATTATATCCTTCTTCTACTGTGTAATATTCAAATAAATCATAATTAAAAGAATATACCAATATTATATTATGACAATTACCAATTTCAATGTCTGTTTTAGGCATTTCTATATTGATAAAATCGAATCCATTTTTAGATTTCACATCAACACTAAATGATGTTAAAGAATACGGAAATTCTTCATTTTTATCCATATAATATGCACGCATTAATTTAAATACATATTCACCTTTTTCAGTTATTGCTTTATTAATAACCTTAACTGGATCTTTAGCAAATAATTTTGGAAAAAAATCTTGTTCAAATAAATATCTAATCTTCATAATAATCACGTCCCTTAATTATTATACAACAATTTTAAAAGAAAAAAAATAAAGGTCACAAAAGTGACCTTTAAATTTTTAGTTATGTGATTATTCAATAATTGTAACTACTGAACCAGCACCAACTGTTCTACCACCTTCACGGATTGAGAACTTAGTACCTTGTTCCATAGCAATTGAGTGAATTAATTCAACGTTCATAACTGTATTATCACCAGGCATAACCATTTCTGTACCTTCTTGTAATGTAATGATACCAGTTACATCTGTAGTACGGAAATAGAATTGTGGACGGTAATTAGAGAAGAATGGAGTATGACGACCACCTTCGTCTTTTGATAATACGTATACTTGTGCTTGGAATTTGTGATGAGGTGTAACGCTCTTTGGTTTTGCAAGTACTTGACCTCTTTGAACTTGATCACGGTCAATACCTCTTAATAATACACCAACGTTATCACCAGCTTCAGCATAGTCTAATAACTTTCTGAACATTTCTAGACCAGTAACAACTGAAGATTGAGTATCTTTGATACCAACGATTTCAACTGTGTCACCAACTTTGATTTGACCACGTTCAACACGTCCAGTAACAACTGTACCACGACCTGTGATTGTGAATACGTCTTCGATTGGCATTAAGAAAGGTTTTGCATTATCACGAACTGGAGTTGGAATATATTCATCTACAGTTGCCATTAATTCTTCAACCTTTGCAACCCACTTAGGATCGCCTTGTAAAGCGCCTAAAGCAGATCCACGGATAACTGGAATGTCATCTCCTGGGAATTCATATTCGCTTAATAATTCACGAGTTTCCATTTCAACTAAGTCGATTAATTCTTCATCATCAACCATATCGCATTTATTTAAGAATACAACAATACGAGGTACACCAACTTGACGAGCAAGTAAGATGTGTTCACGAGTTTGTGCCATAGGTCCATCTGTAGCAGCGATAACTAAGATAGCACCATCCATTTGAGCAGCACCTGTGATCATGTTCTTAACATAGTCGGCA
>CADBQV010000186.1 GCA_902796895.1 uncultured Erysipelotrichaceae bacterium
GACAATTTCTTTGAGGATTTTGGATTTGATTATTATGGACCATATGATGGTAATAAATTAAATACTACAATTAGACTACTTGAAAGAATAAAGGATAATAAAGATCCTGTATTAATTCATTTAGTAACTAAAAAAGGTCTAGGATATGATAAGGCAGAAGATGATACTATCGGCGCATTTCATGGTGTTGAACCATTCAATATCGAAACAGGTAAGCCTTTAGTAGTTGAAAAGAATAAAATATCATATTCCCAAGCAGTAGCTAATTATCTAATTAAAAAAAGAAGCGAGCATGAATTCTTTGTTATTACACCTGCGATGAAAACAGGTGCGAAATTAGAAGAATTTGCTAATAATTATCCTGATTCATTTATTGATGTAGGAATTCAAGAAGAACATGCTGCTGTAATGTCTGCAGGTATTGCCCTACATAAAAAAGATGTTGTTTTATTAATGTATTCTACATTTGCTCAAAGAGCGTTTGATGAAATATTAAATGATATCGCAAGAAGTGATTTAAAAATTATATTTGGTATTGATAGATCAGGTATAGTAGGAGAAGATGGTGTAACCCATCAAGGATTATATGACCTATCTATGTTTATGCTAATGCCAAATATTGTTGTAACACAGCCTAAAGATATTCAAGAGACTGTAGGATTGTTTAATTATGCATTTACACAGCCTCATCCAATTGTAATTAGATATCCAAAGGAAAAGGAATTATTAGATAGAGATATCGATTTTAATTATATTTGTAATTTAAATTGGACAATCATAAATGATGGTAATAAGCTTTCTGTTATAAGCTATGGAACAGATGTTGAAAGACTTAAAAAAATTGTTAAAGATAATAATTTAGATGTATGTGTTATAAACGCAAGATCAATTAAGCCTGTTGATTATAACATGCTTGATAAAATATTTAATTTTAAAACACCAATTATTGTATTTGAACAAGTAATATCAAGTGGTACATTGTATCAAAAAATATTAGAATATAAAGAATTAAAAGGTTATACAAGTAAAGTATATAGTCATTCATTTACACCTGATACATTAATAAGTCATGGTAAAAGGGATGATGTATTTAAGGCATATGGTTTTTCAGATTCAAGTTTCTTAGAAAAAATAAGGAGTATATATGATAAGGAAAGCTAGATATGAAGATATAGATGACATCATGAAATGTATTGATGATGCTAGAATATTTTTAAAAAATAGTGGTTCTACACAATGGAATGGACCTTTAGGATACCCTAATGTAAAAATATTTGATGAAGATATTAAGCATGAAAATTGTTATGTATACATTGATGACTTAAATCATGTTGTTGCTGTTATTGTATATGAATATAATGAATTAGAATATGAAAAAGAAAACCCAGATGCTAAATGGATATCAAATACTAATAAATATTTAACAATCCATAGAATTGCAGTAAGAGACTATGCAAGAGGTAAAGGATATGCTAAAGCTTTAATGCTTTATGCTGAAGAAATATGTAAGGAAAGAAAATTAGATTCAATAAGAATTGATACTCATCCTAAAAATAATGTATTAAAGAATTTAGTATTATCTATAGGATATACTTGTTGTGGAAGTATAATATATTCAAGAATACCTGTAGAACCAGAAAGAATAATATTTGAAAAGATAATTAAATAAGAAAAGGAGAAAACTTTGGATGTTTTCTCCTTTTTATATAGTCTTTAAATATTCAATTATTTCATCAGTAATAAAATCAGGTGTAGAAGCACCAGATGTAACTGCAACTTTATTAATGTTATTCGGTAATTTATTTTTTAAATCTAATAAATTATCAACAAGTATAGTATTAATACCTTTCTTTTTACCTACTTCAGCAAGCTTTTTAGTATTAGAAGATCTAATATCTCCTATTACAATTAATAAATCAACATTATCTGTATTATATACAGCCTTTTGTCTTTCGGTTGTTGCCATACATATTTTATTATCTATTAAAATGTTTTTATATTTATTTTTTAATTCATTATAAATATTATCTATTTCATAAATAGACATTGTAGTTTGATTAGTTACATATATTTTATCATTATTAATATTTAAATCTTTAACATCATCAATATTTGTTATTAATTTAATATTCTTATCATTATCAATTACACCCTCACATTCAGGATGTGATTTTTGACCAATATATAAGATATTATAACCTTCATTTATTTTTTCAAACACTCTTTTATGAACTAAATTAACATAAGGACATGTTGTATCTATAATATCTAATTTTTTATTTTTAATCTTTTCAATTACTTTATTAGATACTCCATGAGCACTAATAATTACAGTACCATTATTATCAGGTATTAAATCAAGTAATTCTAATCTAGATTTTAATTTTTGATCAACAATAATAATGCCAAGATTTTGTAATTCATTAATGATATGTTCATTATGTATTAATGCTCCAAGCATATATATAGGCTTTTTAATATTAGAATCATTAACTGCTTTTTTTGCTAAATTAATGGCATTAATAACTCCTTTACAAAAGCCTTGTGGCTCTAATTTATTAATTATCATTTAAGACCACCAAAGCGTCTATTTCTTGATTGATATTCTATTAAAGCTTCCTTGAATTTTTCAGGAGTGAAATCAGGGAAATATGTTTTAGTAAAATAAAATTCACTATATGCCATTTGCCATAATAAGAAATTAGAAATACGATATTCACCAGATGTTCTTATCATTAAATCTAGTGGAGGATAATCCTTTGTAAATAAATTATTAGTAATTATATCTTCATTTATATCATCTATATCTAATTTTTTATCTAATACATCCTTACATATATTTTTTAAGGCAGAAGTGATTTCATCTCTTGAACCATAATCAATACATAATGTTAAAGTTAAGCCATCGTGATCTTTAGTTTCATTTTCCATCTCTTCAATGGCAGCTAATAGCTTTTTAGGAAGTCTATCACGTCTTCCTATCATTTTATATCTAATATTAGTACCTAATACCATTGTTTTCCAATATCTTTTAATATACCAAACTGGTGTATTCATTAAGAAATTAACTTCATCATTTGGTCTTTTCCAATTTTCAGTAGAGAAGCAATATACAGTTAAATATCTAACACCAATAGAATTAGCATATTTTGTTACATCACGTAAATTAAAAGCACCATGTCTATGGCCATAAACTCTAGCTTTTCCTCTTTCCTTTGCCCATCTACCATTTCCATCTAAAATTATAGCAACGTGCTTTGGAATATTATTTAAATTTAAATCCATAAAATCACCTATAATCCTTTCATTATGATTATATCATAATCTTTTTAATTATAAAATTAAATGATATAATTAATTTAATAGAGGGATATTATGAAAGCTATAGAAAAAGATGAAATGATTTTTATTGATAAAGAAACACAAAAAGATATTAAAAGTAATATTTTAATGTATAATGCCGGAATAAAAATGGCAAGTGTATTATTAAAATATTATAATCCTAAAAATGTATTGTTAGTTTTAGGTAGTGGTGGTAATGCAGGTGATGCCTTAGTATTAGGTAATGATTTAATTCAAAAAAATATTAATGTAGATGCATATATCATTACTGAAATTAAAAATAAAGATTCCATGTATTATTTAAATTTATTTAAAGGTAATATTATAAAAGATATTAATTTTGATTCATATGATTTAATAATTGATGGTATCTTTGGTGTTGGATTAAATAGATATTTAGATAAATTATATGTAGATATAATTAATAAAATTAATAATTCTAATAAAATTATTGTATCATTAGATATTCCATCAGGAATTGATGCGAATAATGGTATTTCATATAATGCATTTATTAAATCTAATTTATGTATAACAGTAGAATATATTAAAACAGGAATGCTATTAGATGATGGACTTGATTCATATGAAAAAGTAGAAGTAATAAATGTTGGTATGATAAAACCAAATAGATTAATAGATATTATAAATATTTATGATTTTAAAAATATTTTTCCTAAAAGATTAAATAATTCTAATAAAGGCACATATAAAAAAGCATCTATTATTGCAGGTTCTACTATTTATCCTGGTGCTTCACTTATAAGCTATAATTCATTATTATCATTTAAAATGGGTGTAGGCTTTTCTAATTTATTTGTACCAAAGGAATTATATGAAATATATGCATTAAGACATCCTGAGATAATTGTAAATAAAATTGAATCTATTGATGGTCATATAAAATATAGTAAGGATGACTTAGATTTAATAATGAAAAGATCAGATTCTATATCTATTGGTATGGGTATGGATATATCAATTGATTTATATGAATCAATAAAATATTTATTAAATAATTATGATAAAAGATTAATAATTGATGCTGATGGTATAAATTCATTAGCTAAATATGGTCTAGATATATTAAAAAATAAAAAATGTGAAGTTATACTTACTCCACATTTAAAAGAATTTTCAAGATTATTAAATATTGATGTTTTAAATTTAAAAAAAAGATATTATAAATATATCTTTAAAATTTTCAAAAGAATATAATGTTATATTAATACTTAAAAGTGCATCTACAATTATTACAGATGGCATAAATATATCTATATCTAATAATGGATGTAGTGCCCTTGCTAAAGCAGGCAGTGGAGATAGCCTATCTGGCATTTTAACCGGCCTTATGGCATATTTAAACTATGATATTTATAAAATATCTACACTTGCTGTATTCATGCATTCATATGCAGCTAAATTAGCTACAAAAGATATGCCAGAAGAAGCACTAACTATAAGTGAGATTACAAATTATATTCCTAAAGTTATAGAAGAAATAAAAAAAATATGATATAATCATATAAGTAAGATTTCGATTCATTATATATTTATGGGGAGGTGATTTTTATGCACTTGTCTTTTATTATACAATTTAATAGCTACATAGTTTATTATGATTATGCTTCAATTTCAATATTTTTAATATTGTTACTTTGTATTTATTTAAGACATTTAAATAAAGTAAAATCATCAAAATATTTCTTTATTTTATTGTTTATTGCAATACTTGCCTCACTATTTGAAATATTATCAGCTCAAATATTAAATCAAAATATATTAAATGATAATATCGCAATATCTTATATGATGTTTTCATTAAATTATATATTTAAAATAAGTGTCTTTTTATTCTTTAGTGTATATTTATTAACATTTACAAAAACAATTGATTATTTTAAAGGTAAAATAATACCCAATGCCTTATTATATACTCCATATATAATAATGGTATTTATGTTAATATTTAATTATTCAACAAATGTTATATATAAATTAGATATTATAAATAATGAAATTGAATTTTATAAATCTAATACATATTTCATATTTTATTTGCTTGAAGGATATTATTTATTTATTATACTTACAATAGTTATAAAAAATATTAAATTATTAACTAAATTTCAAATATTATCATTTTTATTAATTATACCAATATCAATATTGGTTATGATTTTAAAAGCTAATGCGCCTTTTATATTAATAGAAATGCTATTAATTTCATTTGCTTTAATAATGGTAGTTGAATATGTAGAAACACCAGAATTATTAATTGATAATAGAACTGGCTTAAGAAATATTACAATGTTTGAATTTGAAATTAAAAGATCATTTTTATTTAAAAATAATTTATATGTATTATTAATTAATATTACTAATTTTAATAAATTATATAGCTTATTTGATTATGATTTAGCCTTAAATTATGTTAAAGAAATATCAAATATAATTAATAATTATGATAAAAAAAGTAGATCATATTCATTAGATGAAGGCTTATTTTCAATAATATTTAATGATAAGCATGATGCCTTAAAGGCAACTAAAGATATTAAAAAAATATTATCTAATATTAATAAATTAGATTTTGTACCAGAAGAAAGTATATGCTTAATTAATATTCCTTATGATTTTGATAATTTAAAGCAATTTATGACATTTACAAGAAATTTCCATGATGAAAATAAAGGTGAAGTAGTATTATTTAATGAAATAAAGGATAAAAAAGATTTTATTATTTCTAATAATATAGAAACAATAATAGAAGATGCCTTAAAGCATTCTAGATTTAATGTTTATTATCAGCCTATTTTTAATGTTAAAGAAAATAGATTCACTAGTGCTGAGGCGCTTGTAAGAATTAATGATCCAAGATATGGTATTATAATGCCTAATATGTTTGTTAATCGCGCTGAGATGAATGGTACTATATCTAATATAGATTTATATGTAACAGAATCTGTAATGCGTTTAATAAAAAATAGATCAATTGATTCTTTAGGTATTGAAACAATATCTATAAATTTATCATTACAGGATTTTAATACATCTAATTTTTCAGATAAAATAATTGAACTTAAAAATTTATATGATATAGATTCTAAAATGATTAAATTTGAAATAACTGAAAGAAATGATGTCTTATTTAATGATAAATTATTCACAAACATTAAAAAATTAATTGATGAAGGCTTTGAATTCATGCTAGATGATTATGGAACAGGATATTCTAATTTAGAAAGATTTGCCAAATTACCTATTGATTATGTAAAAATAGATAAAGAACTTGTAACATTATCAAAGGTAAGTGGAATGAAGGATGTTTTAAATGCGACATTTAAAATGATTCATGAATTAAATCGTAAATCAGTAGTAGAAGGAATAGAAAATGAAATTGATTATAATGATTTTATAAAATATGAATGTAATTATATTCAAGGATATTATTTTACAAAAGCATTAGAAGAAAATGATTTTATTGATTATTTAAAAAACAGCAATATCATAAATTAATTTAGGGGGTGATGTAATGATAGGAATTTATTATTTTGATTTAGCTGCAATCATACTTTTAATAATTTTAATATTTGTTATGATTTCTAAAAAAATGTATAAAACAAGCTCATCAAAAATATTATTAGTATTAATATTATTTTCTATTATTACATCTCTATTTGATGTTACATCATGCTTCCCATCATATTTTTCTATTAAAGCTTTAGAAATATATACATTATTTTATCATCTATTTAGAAACTCACTTTTAGTATTATATTTATTATATGTATTAGCTTTATGTGATATTAAAATATTATTTAAAAAATATAAATATCTAATGTTATTATCATTAATACCTATAATTGTTGTATTTACATTAATATTATTAAATCCAATAAATCATAATATTTTCTATTATGATAATATTGATAATGGAAATACAGTATCATATGCAGTTTATCATAGAAATAGTGGTATTATATTTAATTATACCAATTCATTATTTTATTTCATATTAACTTTACTTTTATTAATTAAAAATAAAATTGTATTTACAAAAAGAGAATTAATAGCACTAACATCAATATTTCCTTTAACTTTAATTTCTTTAATAGTTCACTTTGTTATTGATGGTTTTTTAGTAGAATTATTCGCAACCGCAATTTCTGCATTATTACTTACTATAACAACTGAAAAAGAAATTAAAAAAGAAAAATTTGATATTGAATCATTTAATTCATTCATAAAAGAAATAAAGAAAGCATATTTATATAAAATAAATCATAAAGTATTAATTATTAAAATTAAAAATTATTATGAGATATATAATCAATTTAATTATAAAGACGCTATTGATTATATAAATACAATCACATTAAAATTAAAAAAGAAATATATGGAATATGATAAAGAATTAAGAGTATTTTATTTAGAAGATGGAATGTTTTCTATATTATTTTCAAATGATATTGATATAAATGATATATCTAAAATGATAATTGATGATTTAAGTGATAAAGTAATTAATTTATCTAGATTTATTCCTGATAGTCAAATTATTAATTTAAATTTATTTGATTTAAATAATTATAAGGATGTAATTATATTAATTAATAATTTAAAGAATATATTAAATTTAAGCGAAAGAATTATTAATTATGATAAATTAAAAGAAGATAAGAATTATAAGATTATAACTAACTTAGATAAAATAATTACTGATGGACTTAAAAATAATGAATTTGAAGTTTATTTTCAACCTATATATAATGTTAAAGATAAAAAATATTATTCAGCAGAAGCACTTGTAAGATTGTTTTCTAAAGAATATGGTTTTATATCACCAGGCTTGTTTATTCCATACGCAGAAAAAAGTGGAAAGGTAGTAGAAATTGATTATTTTGTTTTTGAAGAAGTATGTAAGTTTATTTCATCTGATGAATTTAAAAATTCAGGATTAAAATATATTGAGGTTAATTTATCAGTAGTAGATTGTATAAATGATAAATTATATGAGAAAGTAAAATATTTAATGGATAAATATAATGTTGTGGCATCTAATTTAAATGTAGAAATTACTGAAAGCTATGATTCATTAAATAAAGAAAAAGCAATTGATAATATCGATAAATTAAAAGAACTTGGTATTAAATTTTCATTAGATGATTATGGTACGGGCTATTCAAACATCGAAAGATTTTCAACATTACCTATAACTCATGTTAAAATTGATAAATCATTAGTAGATTCATCTGATGATTCTAAAATGCAAATAGTATTAAAAAATACTTTTGATTTAATAAAGGCATTAAATAGAGTTACTATAATTGAAGGAATAGAAACAAAAGAACAATCTGAAAGATTTATTAAATTAGATTGTGATAATATTCAAGGATATTATTATTCTAAGCCTTTAAATAAATCTGATTTTATAAATTTTATATATGAAAAGAATGAAATAGGAGAAAAATAACAATTTTTTCCTATTTTTTTTATTTTTTTTAAAAAAATTAAGATATTTTGACTATTATATTATGTATTAATAAAATTTAAGATGAAATATTAACTATTTTATTATTTCTTATTTTATGTTAAAATATCTTTGTATATTTTATATGGAGATTATTATGACAAGAAGAGAAACAAGAATTGCCCTAATGCAAATTTTATATAGTGCTGATATTAATGGTATATCTATTGATGAAGCAAAAGAAAATATATCTAAAAAGATATTAACTGATGATGTTTTAATTTTTTTACATGATTTAGAAATAAATTTAGAAAAAATAGATTCATTAATTGTTAAATCACTTGAAAATTATACAATTAATAGATTAAATTTAGTTGATAAATCAATTATAAGAATTGCGACACTTGAATTATTATCTGGCTTAGATAAAAGAATAGTTATAAATGAAGCTTTAGAAATAACAAAAGAATTTTCTGATCAAGGAGATAAAAAGGCTGTTAAATTCAATAATAGACTTTTAGATAATATTTCAAAGAATATTTAAGGAGTATATATGGAAGAGCGTTATTTAACTGTAACTGCTATAACTAAATATATCAAATATAAATTTGACCACGATTTTAACTTAGAAGAGGTATTGCTTGAAGGAGAAATATCTAATTTTAAGCATAATTCACGTGGGCATTTTTATTTTACTTTAAAGGATGATTATGCCCAAATATCAGCTACGATGTTTGCCGCGTATGCATCAAAAGTAAAATTTGAACCAGAAGATGGTATGAAAGTTTATGTAAAAGGAAACATAACTGTATATGAACCAAGCGGTAGCTATCAAATTAATGTAAAAGAGATTAAATCTGATGGCTTAGGTGATTTATATATTGCATATGAAAAATTAAAAGCTGAGCTTGAAAAGGAAGGCTTATTTGATATATCTCATAAAAAACCTATCCCAAGATTTCCTAAAACAATTGGTGTAATAACTTCACCAACAGGTGCGGCAATAAGAGATATTATTAATACAATTAAAAGAAGATATCCATTAGCTAAGGTTATTTTATATCCTGCAATAGTACAAGGTGAATCTGCTAAAGATGATATAGTTAAGCAAATAAATAAAGCTAATTTAGATAATTTAGTAGATGTATTAATTGTTGGCCGTGGTGGTGGATCAATTGAGGATTTATGGGCATTTAATGAAAGATGTGTAGCAAAGGCAATATATGATAGTAAAATTCCAATTATATCTGCAGTAGGACATGAAATAGATTTTACAATTGCTGATTTTGTTGCTGATATGAGAGCTGCAACACCTACAGCTGCGGCAGAAATCGCAACACCTAATATCGAAAATCTAAGGGAAAATATTAATTATTATGTTATTTCTTATAATAAAAGAATTAAATATATATTTGATGAATATAAATTGAAATTAGTAAATATTGATAAGATATTAGAATCTAAAAATCCTAAAAATACTTTAGTTCATAAAAAAGAAGTATTAGATAATTATACTAAGCATTTAATTCATTTAATTGATAGAATTTTAAAAGAAAAGAATTATAAATTTAATTTAATTAAAACAGAACTTGAAGGAATTAATCCTTTAAAAATTATGGATAAGGGTTATTCAATAACTAAAGTTAATGACAAGATTATAACTGATGTTAAGGATATTAATGTTGGTGATACATTAACAACACAAATGAAAAACGGCATTATTAAATCTGAAATAAAAGAGGTAATAAAAAATGAAAAATGAAAAAACATTTGAAGAATTAATGAAGGAATTAGAGGATATATTAAAGAAGCTTGAAAATAAAGATATATCTTTAGAAGATGCAGTTAAAAATTATACAAAAGGATTAGAATTATCTAAAGAATGTTATTCTATTTTACAAACTAATGAAGAATTAGTTGTTAAAAAAATGACAGAGCTTGGCTTAGAAGATTTTAGTAATATAGAATGAGATTAGACTTATATTTAGTTAATAATAAATATTTCGAATCTAGAAATAAAGCTAAGATGGAAATTGAAAATAATAATGTATTAGTAAATGATAAAATAATTAATAAAGCATCATATGATGTATTAGATACTGATAAAATTACAATACTTGAAAACACATTAAAGTATGTATCACGTGGTGGTTTAAAATTAGAAGATGCGATTAATTCTTTTAATATAGATTTTAAGGATAAAGTAATACTAGATATTGGTGCCTCTACTGGTGGATTTAGTGATTGTGCACTTAAATTTAATGCTAAATTAGTATATGCAGTAGATGTAGGTTCAAACCAATTACATGAATCACTTAAAAATGATAAAAGAGTAATATCACTTGAAAATACTAATATATTAAATCTAGATTTAAATATTTTAAATCCATATCCTCAAATTTTAGTAATGGATGTATCATTTGTATCTATTTTATATTTAATTGAAGGAATTAATAAAATAATTAAAGATGATACATTATTCATATGTTTAATAAAGCCTCAATTTGAAGTAGGGAAAATGTATTTAAAAAATGGTGTTGTTAAAGATAAATCATTATATATTAAAATAATTAATAATATTAAAAATGAATTAGAAAAATATAATTTGGGTATATTAAAATTAAAAAAATCACCAATACTTGGTGGTAGTGGAAACAAAGAATTTTTATGCTTAATAAAAAGAAATGTAAAATCTAATATTAACATTATAAAGGTTGTGGAAGAATGCTAAAAAAATTAATTGTTAAGAATTTTGCAATAATTGAAGATATAACATTAGAATTTAATAAAGGCATGACAGTCATAACTGGTCAAACAGGTGCTGGTAAGTCATTAATAATTGATACTATTAGTCTTTTACTTGGTGCTCGTGCTGATTCTGATATGATTAGATATAATGAAAATGAAGCATATATATGTGGTATTTTTGATTATAATTTAATATATGAAGATATATTTAATAATAACAATATTAAAATAGATGATGAAGTAAAAGTAGAAAGAATTATAACAAATAACAAAAATACAATTAAAATCAATAACACATCTGTAAGCTTAAATATCCTAAAACAAATAGCTATTTATTTAGCTAATTTACATATTCAAAATGATACTTTTAAATTATTCAATCAAGATACATATATTGACCTATTAGATCCTAAAGATGATGATACATTTAATAATTTATTAAACTCATATACTAAATCATTATATGATTATAATTTAAAATTAGATTTATATAATAAGATTAAAAAGAGTCAAAATGAATTAAATAATAAATTAGAATATTTAGAATTTGAGCATAAAGAAATATCTTCTCTAAATTTATATTTAAATATTGATAAGGAATTAGAAGAGGATATTAATAAATTATCAAATTTTGATAAAATATCTTATAATTTAAATTTATCTAAGGATAAAATAGATGGTGAATATAGCGCTATAGATAATATTTATGATGCAGCTATGGCACTTGATAATTTAAAATCTTTTTCAAATGATTATTTAGATTATTCAACTAAATTATTAGATGTATATTATATCGCAAAAGAAATAAAAGATAATATAGCATATGAAATAGATAACCTAGATTATGATGAAGAAGAATTAAATAATAAAACAGAATTAATGCTTGAAATTGATAAATTAAAAGCTAAATATAAAATGAGTGTTGAAGAATTAATAGAATATGATAAAAAAATATCTTTAGATATTCAAATGGCAACTAATTATGAAGAAACATTAAATAATGCTAAAGAAGATGTCATAAAATATTATGATATATTAATTAAAAAAGCTATAAAATTAAGCGATTATAGAAAAAACATAGCTAAAAAATTAGAAAAAGGTATTATTAAAGAATGTAATGACTTAGACTTAGAAAATGCATTATTTGAAGTTAAATTTAGTGAATTTAATAATAATGATCCTTTTGATAAATCAATATTTTATCCTAATGGAATAGATAAAATAGATTTTTATGTAAGCTTTAATAAGGGTGAACCTACAAAGCCACTTTATAAGGTAGCATCAGGTGGTGAAGCATCGAGATTAATGCTAGCATTTAAATCATATTTTTCAAGCAAGGATAATGTAGGTCTTTTAATATTTGATGAAATTGATAGTGGTGTATCAGGCATAACTGCAATGCATATAGCTAAAAAGATGTATGAGATATCTAAGCATATACAGCTAATATGTATCACACATCTTGCATCAGTTGCGGCAATTGGTGATAACCATAAATTTATATCAAAAGAAGAAAAGGATAATAGAACATATACTAGAGTTAAGGATTTATCATATGATGAAAGAGTAGAAGAAATAGCTTTAATGATATCTGGTGATAAATTATCTATATATGCGATAGAAAATGCTAAAGCATTATTAAATAATAAATAAGATAAATACTCCTTAAAGGGAGTATTTTTTTATATTGTTGAAAACGCTTTAAAAATGTTTTATAATAAGCATAGATTATTTAATTTTTGGAGAGTTAATATGAAAAAGTTTTTTATATTTTTAACATCTTTATTTTTAATGTCTATCTTTTTAATAGAAGTAAGTGCTAATTCAGCTGTTAGAAAATGGTATCCTACTGATAATTATGGCGTATATTTAGTTAGTAATAATCCAATAGATGTATTAAATGAAGATTTAACATTTGATTTAGGCAGTGAAAAAAATAACGTTTCTGCAAAATATAAATTATATAATTCAAGTGATGATAATATAGAAGCAGAATTATTATTTCCTATAGGTAGAATTTCTGATTGCTATGGAAGCTTAGTTTATTATACACCTGGTGTATTTTTAAATGATACATTATTAGATACTAAAGTAAGATTGTTATATACTAATAAATCATTTGTTGATTCACTAAAAGATTTAAAAGATGATTATAAAACATCTCAATATGATGTAAAAAAATATTATAAAGTTACAATTGATGATGAATTATACAAAAGCTATAAAGCATCTTATATAAATGTTGAAAATGCTACGTATGTAGATTATGATAATTATTTTTTAAGTTATGAAAAAAGCTTTTATTTACAAGCAAATTATGCAAGCGAAGACCCAATAATAACTATCAAAAATGATGGAAATATACTTAAATATAAATTAGAAGAAGCAACTAAATATGATTTTATAAAATATAAGGCATCTAAGATTTATGGAAGTAAAATATATGATTATTATTCTGAAATAGATATATATAATTTAGTAGTTGATGATATTTATTTATCAAGTGATAATGTATATGCAGTAATTGATTATAAAATATCAATACCTTCAAAAAGTAGTGTAATTAATGAAGTAAAAACTAATATTTTCCCTACAATAGATAATGATTATAGTCCAGAAGCTTATACATTTGATTATTATCTTGAGCCTGCACAAACATTTAATTCATTTAAGAATTTAAAAATAACTATTAATATAGATGATACATATTTAATATCAAGTAATTTAGATATTAAATTAGATAAATCTGAAAAGATATATAAATTAGAATATGAAACATTACCTAATAAAAATATAAGATTAACTACATGTCAATCATTTAATCCTACATATAAAAATAAGACATCTTGGAATGATCTTAAATCAGTTGGTTTTGGTATACTTACTTTATTTGTATGTATAATGTTAACAGCAGCAATACTTGTTCCTACATTAATTGCAGCCAAAAAGAAGCTATTTCCAAAAGTATATCTTTTAGTTGTTGAAAATATTATTATTGCATTAGCATTATTTACTTCAATATTACCTATAGTATTTGATACTAAGTATATAATTTTATCTGGTATTATTTTAATAACTATGGCAATAGCTACAAGATTAGTTGGTGGCTTTACAATTAATAAAAAATATTATTCAGATAAAACATGGATATTTGATGGTATATGTTTAGTATTTGAATCACTTGCATTATTAATGGCATTAGTTGCATTTGTAAATGGCTTTTATGAATGGTATGGTGCTGTAATGCTTTTAATTGGTAGTGTATTTATATTTGATATTCCATATTTATTCTTTAAAAAAGCATTTTATAA
>CADBQV010000187.1 GCA_902796895.1 uncultured Erysipelotrichaceae bacterium
AATTTTACTTCACCCAAATAATTAACATCATCTATATAACATCCATTCATAATTTCATAACTTCTTTGCATATCATCAGTTATTTTTAAATATATCTTTGTACTTAAAGTACTATCTATTCTTGCTTCTAGATTAACATTATTATTTGTATCACTTAAATCTTTCGTAACTTTAATAATTGATTTACCATCATCAAAATATAATTGTACTTTTAAATTTCTTGTAATAGGACTAAATCCCATATTAGCTATGTTTATATCTACAAATAATCTATCATTATTTACTGAATAATTAAAGCTATCTACATATAATTTAAATCCCATATGATTTACCATATATGTAAAAAATGATTGATTATTATATGTTTTCTTTCTCCATGAAGATATTATTGAATCATTCCATTCATAATTTAAATATGTTAAATTAATTAAATTCATTTCTTTTATAATTTCTTCATATGAAAAATAATCTGTAGGTTCACCAATACATTCACCCCCAAATACAGTATTAAGCTTATTAATAAATTTAGTTTCTTTTTCTCTTGCTTCTTTACTTTCATATGTGCCAGTATCTAAATTAGTACCATAATATCCATCATTATATACTCCAAGACGATTATTATCATTTTTGTATTCTTCTAAATTATCTAATGAATATCCCAAATATTTATATATAAATGCAGGCTTTCTAGCTAATATTGGAAGTTTCTCTACTTCATTAAGCCAAGTATTTAATAATTCATTATATACTTCTTGCTTATCTAATAATGATGTATGCATTTCACCCCATGGTCCTATTAAGCCACATTCAACAGCAATTATTAAATCTTTATATTTATTAATTACCTTAGCTAAGCTTTTAATATGATTTTTTATCATATCAAGTTGTGCTTCCTTATTTGCATTGCCTTCAAATTTGTCATACGCAAATCTAATAACAAGGGAACATTGATTAGCTTTTGCTTGCATAAAATAATATTCTAATAATTCTAATGCTTCAGTTGAAATATCATAATCATCTATACCATTAGTTACTTTAGAAAAATCAGATAAATCAACTCTTAAATGATAAAATTTTCTATATAAAAAACCATGATTTTCAGGTTTTTTAGAATCTCTTTTTAATTCTATATATTTAGTGTTATAAAATCCCATACCTGGATTTTTAACTTCATTTGTCTTTATTTCTTTATTAAATCCATATAATTCATAACCATTTGATACATTACTATTTTCAGTTGTTACTTCATATGTATTAGTTATTTCATTTTCACCTTTATTACATCCTAAAAGACATAATGATAATAAAAAAAGTGGTATTAATAATTTCTTTTTCATTATATTTACTCTCCCTTATAAAATTTTATAACATTAAAACCACAATTATTTTATCATAAATACTCATTTGATTAAACAAAAAGCATTATTAAAGCAAAAAAAGTATTTAAAATAAACTAATGTTTTGATAAAATATATTCGTTAATCTATCTTTCAAGAAGGTGTTTAAAAATGGATAGAAAGATGTTACTTTTGTGGATGTGTATTTTAACTATGCTAGCAGGCGCAATTAACGCTATATCTATATTTGGCTATGATGGCACTACAGTATCACATCTAACAGGACTTGTATCAAAGGTTGCAATAAACATAACAAAAGGTAATTTTTCAGATGTATGGGAAGTATTAAGAGTAATACTTTTATTCTTCCTTGGTGCTATAATATCTGGTATTATTACAGGAGAAAGAGCCTTTTATCTACATAAAAGATATGGAGTTATTATTTTAATAATTGGTGTATTAATAATTATTCCATATTTCTTATCAATTAAATATAGTGTATTATTATTCGCATTTACAATGGGTCTACAAAATGGTATGGTAGTATCATTTAAAGGTGTAGTTGTAAGAATGACACATATGTCTGGTAATATCACAGATTTAGGTGTTTATATAGGATATAAAATAAGAGGAAACAAAAACGAAAATTATGTTACTGGTATTATTCCATTTGTAGCTATTATAAGCTTTACAATTGGTGGGGTAATTGGAGTTTTATTATTTGGTTTAATTCATAATGTTATTTTCTTTATTACAGCAGGAATATATATCATACTTGGTATATTCTATTTCATATTAAGACAAAGATGTATCGATAAAGACTTTAATG